>JBHJNW010000103.1:0-16966 GCA_050330395.1 Pleurocapsa sp. | reverse complement strand
GAATAATGTGGGTCTGTTGTCATTTAATCTGGGTTTGACCCCTTTATATTGTCATCTAATGTGGTCTCAAAAATGCCATTATTGCGGGTCGGAGTGATTCTTATTTCGGGTCGCTACAGCTAGCGATCAACAACCATTTTTCGCCTATGTCTCTTATTTTGCGCCTCATCAACCAGCAATTACCGCCCCCCGTCATCGCCAATTGTTCACTGAAGCGATCACGCCTCGCCAGGCTTCTTTTAACGAAGCAGACGTAAAAGACAAGCCCGAATATATCCGTACTCTGCCATTATTGAATTTCTCACAACAACAAAAGATAGATCGACTCTATCAGAAAAGATTGCGATCGCTACAGGCGTTAGATGAAGGGTTAGCGACACTGATCGCTACGCTGCAAGCTAATCATCAGTTAGACAATACCTACATTATTTTTTCGTCTGATAATGGGTTTCACCTCGGTCAACACCGCTTACCTCCTGCCAAAGAAACGGCTTATGAAGAGGATATCCATCTACCTCTTTATATTAGAGGACCAAATGTTCCTCCTGGTAAAATTATTGACGAAATTGTCGGCAATATCGATTTGGCACCAACTTTGGCTGAACTTGCCCAAGCAAAAATACCTCGGTTTGTGGATGGACTTTCTTTGGTTACTCTCTGGCGTTCTAATCTATTATTACCTGCTTGGCGAAAGGTTTTCTTGTTAGAACATCGACAGGATAATCCCACGGCTTTAATCCCTGATTACCTCGGTTTGCGAACTGCCAACTGTACCTACGTTAAATATGCTAACCAAGAGCAAGAACTATACAATCTCTCTCAAGATCCCTACCAGCTAAACAATTTAGCTCAAATAATTCAGCCAAAAATAATTAAACAATACGCTCGACGATTGGTTCGTCTGAGTAACTGTCAGGAACAAACCTGCCGCCAGGTAGAGCTTAAACCCCTACCAAATTGCACTATTGACTTGCCAAGAAAAAATGGCGTTGGTGATTGAATGTATGACGTATAATATGCTTCTATTCGTAGCTTAAAGCTTTAAGCCTTTTTAATTTAGTTAATTACTGATTACTGATGACTGATTGCTGTTGAAGCTGTTGCTCAAATTCTTGGCGATCGCTCAAAATAGTAAAATAATTATCCATACTGGTTAATTCAAACAACATTTTGATTTGCTCATTGATCGAACATAAAAAGAGCTTTACCTCAGCAGCTTTTACTGTTTTGAGAGCTTTGACTAAAGCCCCCAACCCTGAGCTATCCATAAAGGTGACGTTGCAGAAATCGACTAAAATGTTGTTTACCCCGCTTTCTATACCTTGCTCAATCTGATGCTGAAAATCAACCGTTTTAGTGCCGTCTAAAATACCCTCAGGTTCAATTATTTGAACTACAGAATTCATATAGAAAAATAAATATTAAAATTACGAGTATACAATATCATAGCAAAGGAATCATCAGATAACGAAGGTGAGTTGCTCTTATGGATAAGGTGCTATACTCGCCGTCAAAATTATTTTTAATAATCAATTATTTAAGATTAATCAAGAGAGCCGTCAATTATTGTTACAAGCAAAAATATTATTTTCAGGCAGTTTTTAGGGAGATTTCTGAACTTGATGCGGCTTATTTTGCTATTCTCAACTTAGAATAATCTCGCTTAATTTCACAACAGGGAAGCATAAATTTAATGGAAGCGTATGATGCGATCGTGATTGGTGCTGGTCACAATGGACTAGTCTGTGCTGCATATCTATTAAATGCTGGCCATAGCGTTTTATTGTTAGAAAAGCGACCTGTTCCTGGTGGGGCAGCAACTACTGAAGAAGCCATACCAGAAGAAGCTCCTGGGTTTAAATTTAATCTCTGCGCCATTGACCATGAGTTTATTTTTCTCGGACCAATTATTGCCGAGCTACAGCTAGCAAAGTACGGTTTAGAATATTTAGCTTGCGATCCTCATACATTTTGCCCTCATCCAGACGGCAAGTATTTTCTGGCTCATCGATCATTAGCCAAGACAAGAGCGGCGATCGCTCACTATAGCGAAAGAGATGCTGATAAGTATGTTGAGTTTATTACTTACTGGTCAAAATTAATGAGTGCGATCGCTCCGTTTTTTAATGCTCCGCCTCAGTCTATTTTGGGTATTGCCAGGGGATATAAAGGAAAAAATCTTGCCGATTTTTTGGCGATCGCTGGTTCTAAGGATAAGGCATTAAACTTTATCCGCACGATGATTACTGCCCCAGAAGATTTACTTAATGAATACTTTGATACGGAATTAGTTAAAGCTCCCCTTGCCCGATTAGCTGCTGAAATTGGCGCACCTCCTTCTCAAAAAGGGATTACCGCAGGATTGATGATGTTGGCCATGCGCCACCACCCAGGTATGGCTCGACCAAAAGGAGGAACAGGTGCATTGATCCAGGCATTAGTTAAATTAGTTACGGCAAAAGGAGGCAAGATTTTAACTGAGCAAATGGTTCAAGAAGTAATTATCGAGGACAATCGCGCTGTTGGGGTAAAGATAGCAGGAGGCAAAGAATACCGCGCCAATCGAGCAGTAATTTCCAATATTGATGTGCGCCGATTGTTTTTGCAGTTGGTTGCTCCTGAGGCGATCGCAACTAACCTCAGAGATAAGGTTGACCGTCGGATTACCAATAATAACGAAACCATTCTCAAAATTGACTGTGCTTTATCTGAACTACCCCGTTTTACGGCTTACGAAGCAGACAACGAACATTTAAACGAACATTTAATCGGCACAATATTAATTGCTGACTCCGTAGCTCATGTAGAACAGGCGCACTCTTTAGCAACTATGGGGCAAATTCCCGATGCCAACCCCTCAATGTATCTCGATATCCCCAGCGTACTAGATCCTACCCTTGCCCCCGCAGGCAAGCACACTCTCTGGATTGAATTTTTTGCTCCATATCAGATAGCAGGAAAAGAAGGTACGGGGTTATATGGTACTGGCTGGACAGATGAGCTAAAAAATCAGACCGCTGATAACGTAATTAATAAGCTGGCGGAATATGCGCCTAACCTTAAAGATGCGATCATTGCCCGTCGGGTAGAAAGTCCCGCCGAATTAGGAGCAAGATTAGGCTCATATAAGGGTAACTACTATCATTTAGACATGACTTTGGATCAGATGATCTTTTTGCGCCCTCTACCAGAAATAGCTAACTATACTACCCCGATTAAAAATCTTTATCTTACAGGGGCAGGAACTCATCCAGGCGGGTCGATTTCAGGAATGCCAGGGCGTAATTGCGCCCGTGTGTTTCTCCATCAGCAACAGCCTTTAGTTAAGGCACAGCAATCGCTTAATTCTGGATGGCGATCGCTTTTGGGCATTGATTAAATTTGGCCCTGAGCAACGATAATTTTGAGTAGTTTTCGGGAACTATAGATTTGCACCGTAAATTTCCAATTGGTTTCTTGAACACAACTCAGGCTACGAACCGTCAAGTAAATATTTTGTTAGTTGACCAGTCTCTAAACAATTTAGAGTTACTTGCTGCTATTGTCCAAAAGCAAAATTGCCAAGCGCATTGTGTTAATAGTGGTGTAGAGGCAATTAAAATTGCTCGTTCGGGCTGGGCGGAAATGATTCTTTTGGATGTTCAGCTGTCAGATTTTGATAGTTTTCAATTATGTCAAGAACTTAAGGCTGACTCCCAAACGAAAGAAATACCCCTGATATTTACTGGTGCGGCGGATAGTTTTATTGCTCAAAAAAAAGCTTTTGAGGTTGGTGGTGTCGATTATCTCAACAAGCCCTTCCAAATTGATGAGGTTGTCATTAAGCTGCGCCAGCAAATAGCCATGCAGGCGAGTCAGCATGAGATTAGGCAGCTAAAAAAACAGCTCAAGCAAGAAGCCGAACAATATCTTGCTCGATTGGCACAAAGTCAGCAGCAGCTACAGTCAGAAATCAATCGTCGTCAACAGATTCAAGACAAATTAATTAATACCTCAACTAAAGATCCGATTACTGGCTTTGGCAATCGTAATTCTTTGATTAATCGGCTCAAACAAGCTTTAAAAATTACCAAGCAACAGCCTAATTACTACTTCGCCTTAATTCTGCTAGAGTGCGATCGCTTTAAAAATATTAAACGCACCATCAGTCATATTGATAGCAATCAGCTATTGATGGCAGTTGCCCAAACCGTAGCTAATTGCCTGCCTGAATCTGCTTTATTAAATCGCCTGGAAGGAGAAGAGTTTGGCATCTTTTTAGATAATATCCAAGCTGAAAATGAAGCGATCGCCATTGTGGAAAAAATTCAACATCAATTAACTCAGCCTTTTGTGATCAAACGCCGACAGATTTTAGTTAACGTTAATATCGGCATTGCCTTTGGTAATCAAGATTATCAAGACTTAGATCGCCTGTTTAATGATGCGGATATTGCCATGCAGCAGGCAAAACAGACAGGCGATCGCTATCAGATATTTAAGCCAGAAATGTATATTCAACTCCAAGAAGATACGGAGTTGGCAAATCAAGAGATTGAACTTAAACAGGCAATTAGCAATCAAGAGTTTGTCAATTATTATCTCCCAATTGTTTGCTTAAAAACCCAACACCCCGTAGAATTAGAAGCCCTAGTTCGCTGGCATCATCCCCAAAAAGGCGTTGTCCTACCACAAGATTTTATCGTTTTTGCCGAACAAATGGGATTGATGAATGCGATCGGCAATTTGGTTCTCCGACAGGGTTGTCACCATCTTAAATACTGGCAAATCAACCATCATCAACAAGATTTAGGAATTTGTATCAATTTATCGGCAAAACAGCTGTTTCATCCCAGCTTAGTCCCGAAAGTCGATTTAGTTTTACGCAAAACTCAAATCCAAGGACATCATCTCAAGTTTGACATTGCTGAAACTGTCATGATCGAGCAGCCTAAAACAGCTTTAAAAATTTTACGAGAACTCAAAAAACGTCAGGTGAGACTTTGTTTAGACAACTTTGGTGCAGGGTATTCTTCTTTAACCTGTTTGCATCGCTTTCCTTTTGATGAGTTAAAAATAGATCGTTCTCTGATGGCTCATATTGGTCAAAAAAATCTTAATCTCGCAGAAGAAACTTCGGCTGCCCTGTTACTCAAGCAAATTATTACTATTGCCCATCAAATGAAAATGTCAGTGACAGCTACAGGTATTGAAAACAACTACCAGTTGAATCTGCTGAAAGATACGGGGTGCGATCGCGGACAAGGATATTTAATCTCTAAGCTACTACACCGAGATTCGGTAGATCATTTTTTACTTTTCCCAGGTAATAGTTAATTGAATCCTCTTGCTTCAGAAAGAGGTAAAATTTTTGACTTTTGCCTTAAGAACATCACCAATATTATTCTTGGCGATCGCCACGGTTAACGACAAATTCAGGAACTAGATTGGGAGTAATATTAGATTCAATTAATCCTCCTGAATTATGTACTGGTGCTTCGCCAGGAGCAAAATTATTGCTGTCGCAACTTGCTTGGGGATCTCCTGAAGGTAACCAACCTAAAAAAGGCAGAGGAAGCAGAGTCGAAAGATTAGTAATGATCACTAATAACCAAAGCCGCTCAAAATTGCTTTCGGTAACTCCCAGCCAGGAAGTCAATAGCGCACCAAACTCATGAGATAATAAGCCAGATAAATTCCAAATTGACATTAATAAGGCAAACAGAGTTGCTTCAACACCTTTAGGACAAAGTCGCGCCGACAAAACTAGCACTGGCATCCAGGTGATTTGTCCGACAACGGTTAAGATTAGACTATCTCCTAGGCTAAACCAGTGATCATCAATACCTAATGCGCGATTAGTATGGGTAACCAAAAGCAAGGTTGTCATACCCAAAACTGCGGCAATTACCGTACTCCAGCCGAGAATTTTCCGAAAAGGAACGGTTTTTAAGTAACGCTGGAATAAAAAAATTCCCACCAAAGAGGCAAAGCTAGTCACTAGCCTGACTCTACCTAAAAACTCTGGTTCAAATCCTAATTCATTGGTGCTGAAGAAAAAGAAAGCAGAATCAGCCGTCGGTGTTGCTTGCCAAACAAATAAAAAGGCGATCGGCAACCATACTGGTTTTTGCTTGAGCGCAACCCATAATTGCTTGATTTGTCCTTTTACAGGAGATTCTTTGACCTCCAAATCGCCTGGATCAATCTTTTCTTCGGCAATTACCCAGGCTACTGCTGAAATAATTAGGGGAAAAGCGGCGGTAATCATAAATACTTGACTGCTGCTAAGGTGCTGTAATAATAGCCCACTAAAGTAAGCTGTTAACAATCCCCCTAAAGCTGAAGCCCCCCAAGATAAAGATTGTAATGAACCCGATTGCGTCAACGATTCTTCCCTAGCTCTTTCGACAATTAGAGAATCGACAATTACATCACTAATCGCCACGGAAAGAGAGGTCAAAAGAATGACTAGGGTTGCTGTGAGAGCATCGTCTACTAAAGTAGCCAAAGCTATCCAAGATGCCGTTCCGAGTAATCCTGACAAAACCAAATATGGCCGGCGACGATAGCCAAAGATAGGCAAACCATCGGACACAAAACCAAATAAGGGCTTAATAATCCAAGGTAGAGCCGTAATACCAGTCAAGGCAGCAACTTCAGCTGGTGTTAAACCCAAATCGTCTTTTAAAAAAAAGCTGACCGCCAAACGCGCTAATCCTAGTATCCCCTGAACAAAATAAACTGTCAGGATGGCAAATAATTCGGGAGTTGGTTCATTACCAAATAAAATTTTATCTTGAATTAATTTCTTAGAGCCTTTGAACTCAAAGGAGTTATCAATCATGTATATTATTAAAGTTTTATAACTGTGTCTTAATCATAAGCAATCTTACTCACAAAAGCCGTCCGCTTTTAGAATGAATTTAAAAATAAAGATGAAAATAAGCCCAAAATATTTTGTCAGTCTTTTGCTGGTCATAACAGCGATCTCCTTGCTCTTAACTAACTTTAGCTATACTCCCGTTGCCTTAGCTCAAGATAGTAATCCAGCTTATTACCGCGAAAAGGCAATCCATAACCCCGACGGTATTGGTAAATACTATCTGAATCGAGAAATCGCCCAGGTAATGGGACACCAGGCAATGATCTGGTTAGAGCGAGAGAGTAGAGCCACTGAAGAAAAGCCAGATTTGACGGTGCAGAAACTAGACCTTAAACCCGATGATGTAGTTGCAGACATTGGCGCAGGAACAGGTTATTTTAGCTTTCGCATCGCCCAGCAAGTCCCAAAAGGCAAGGTCTATGCGGTAGATATCCAGCCAGAAATGTTAGATGCGATCGCTTTACTGAAACAAGAGCGACACATTTGCAATGTCGAAACTGTTTTAGGAGCAGAAGATCAGCCCAATCTACCCGCAGAAAGTATCGATCTCGCTTTGATGGTCGATGCCTATCATGAGTTTGCTTACCCCAGGGAAATGATGACAGGAATAGTCCAAGCCTTAAAGCCAGGGGGAAGAGTTGTCTTGCTAGAATACCGTAAGGAAAACCCGATGATTATGATTAAGCCTCTGCATAAAATGACTCAAAAGCAGGTCAAAAAAGAGCTAAAGGCAGTCGGGTTAAAATGGCAGGAAACCAAAGAATTTTTACCAGAACAACATTTTTTAGTCTATAGCAAACCCGTTTAATATAGTAAGGAGGTTCGCAAACCTCCCTCCGACTAGCGCGTCAAACCAAATCAAATTTGATGCTATGAGAAAAGTCCGCAGCGGCGAGGATAATGCTTGTGGTTATTTGACAATCTCAGCTAAGGCTGATTTTAGCTCAGGATATTGGTAAGTAAATCCTGTCGCCTGAGTTTGCTTCGGCAATACCTGCTGCCCTTCTAAAACCACGATCGCCCCATCACCCAGAAGGATTTCTAACACCAAATCGGGAACGGGTAGCCAAGAAGGACGGTTCATTACTTCTCCTAAAGTCTGACACAGCTTGCCCATACGAACAGGATTAGGGGCAGTAGCGTTATAGACTCCAGACATCTCTTCTTGTTCAACAGCCTGACAGATTAAATTGACTAAATCATCACGGTGAATCCAAGAAAACCACTGCTTGCCGCTACCAATAGGACCGCCTGCAAACATTTTAAATGGTCCGATCATTTTACCTAATGCGCCGCCGTTAGCCAGCACAATACCAATGCGGAGAATGACTAAACGCACGCCCAATTCCTTTACCTTTTGCGCTTCTTGTTCCCAGTTTTGGCATACTTGAGCCAGAAAATCGTTACCCGAATTACTGGTTTCATCAAAGGCGGCGGTTTCGCTAGTGCCATAGTAGCCGATGGCTGAGCCACTAACTAATACCTGGGGTTTTGATTCTGCCATGGCGATCGCTTCGACTAATTTTCTAGTGCCAATCTGGCGACTTGCCATGATCGCCTCTTTTTGTTGAGGACTCCAGCGTTCGGCGATCGGTTCACCGGCAAGATTAATTACTGCATCACAGCCAGAAACGCGCTGTTGCCAGTCTCCCGACTCTTGAGGGGTATATTGAACTATTTCTAAACTGGAGAAAGCAGCAGCGGAGAAAACTCTTTGAGCCTTACTAGGATTACGAGTAAAAACTAGTATCTGATGTCCTTTTTGATTTAGTTGGGCTACCAAACGACTGCCGACTAAACCTGTTGCCCCTGTAATTGCGATTTTCATAAATTGTTTTAATTTTAATGGAAAGAGAAATGACTGTCCGATTCTATATCAAACCTGCATTCGACTCTTTTTAATTCATTGCCCTCATCTAAATTATCTATTAACTTATCTTGCTTCCTAGTTACTGTACTCGCGCGATCGCCATAATTGGCTAGACAAAGCAACAGTAATCTCATTGACGAAAAACTATTGTCCAAATTCTGCTCTAGCCTGTTCTACAATCTCGATAGTCACTTCTTCTAATTCTGCTGCGCGGGCAATTTCTTCAATTCTTTGCCGTGCTTGAGGGCGGGCAAAAAAAGGAATCATTCTCAGCTTTGCTTGTGCTTGAGGTGTCCAATATAGGTCGTCAGTGAAGTTAAGGTTTCTCATAGTAAACTACTCATGTTCTATAAGACTAACCTATATTGTATGTCTAGATTTTTAGCTGAGTTTAACCAGCTTAGACAAAGTTAATTATTCGGCGCGTAATATAAGCAACACGGAAAAGTAATCGCCGCATTATCTATTTGCCAAACTCATTAGTCTTCATCCAAAGGCAAACCAAATCTTACTTTACCTCTAGCAAAATAACGACCAAACTGCATTTGATATACTTCGTCTTCGTCTTGAGTTTCTACTTCTAGATCCGAACGAGGATAGCTAACGCATAATAAAGCATAACCCTTGTCTTTGAGCTTGGGAGATAGCCCCATTGCCTCTGGTTGAGCTAGTTTTCCCGAGATAATCTTGACAGCACAGCTAGTACAGGCACCATTACGACACAAAAAAGGTAGCTTGGCATCTTGTTGTTCAGCAGTTGGCAAAATATATTGATCTTCAGGAACTTCTACCGTATATTCTTTACCTGTAGCGCGATCGCGAACTTTAACAATATGGGTTTTAGTCATTTAATCAAGATACTTGCTGCTTAAATATTTTTTTAGTTGCTTATTTTGTAGTCTACAGCAAAAAGAATTGTTAAAACTTTGACAGTAACAACTAACCATGTATAATTAGAACTCGTATGTCGCCTGGAGAGGTGGCCGAGTGGTCGAAGGCGCAGCACTGGAAATGCTGTAACGGGGTGACTTGTTCGGGGGTTCGAATCCCCCCCTCTCCGCTTTATTTTAAGCTAAGCATTTTTTTAAGAATCGATTTAATCTTGCAGGCTTTTATCAGATAATAGAGATTGAAGATAGCGATTTTCCAATTGGGTAGAAAGTGAAAAAGTTAATCCGCGGACTTGATAAATTTAGGCAAACTTATGTCAGTAGTCATCATGAGCTATTTGAACAGCTTTCTCAAGGTCAAAAGCCGAGAGTTTTGTTTATTACTTGTTCAGATTCAAGAGTCGCTCCTAACCTAATTACCGATACTGATCTTGGAGAATTATTTGTCATTCGCAACGCTGGCAATATTATTCCTCCCTATGGCGCTGCTAATGGTGGAGAAGGCGGAACAATTGAATATGCAATTCAGGCTCTCGGTATCGAACAGGTAGTTGTTTGTGGACACTCAAACTGTGGCGCCATGAAAGGCTTGCTCAAGCTGAATCAGCTACAAAAAGATATGCCTTTGGTTTACGATTGGCTCAAGCACGCCGAGTCAACCCGTCGCCTCGTGATGGAAAACTATCCTCACTATAAGGGCAAGGATTTGATGGAAATTTTAGTAGCGGAAAACGTATTAATTCAAATCGAAAATCTAAAAACTTATCCCATAGTTAGGGCAAGAATCCATCAGGGAAGGCTCAAAATTTATGCCTGGATTTACAATATTGAGACAGGTAATGTTTCAGCTTACGATGCTCGTACTCATACTTATGTTCTTCCCGAAGGTCAACTATTAGAAGAAGAAGCAGCAGTTGGTTCTTTTACCGCTTGTGGCGATCGCGAGTCGCTAATTCCGATTAAGAAAGAATTGGAAGTCTTGCTCAAAATAACTCCTGAAAGCTCTAGTGCAGCCGAAGAAGCAACGCAAGCACTCGTCACCTTATTCGAGCAGGCACGTCGCAATGGCATGAATGATATTGAACTACAGAATTATCATTCTTTGTTTGCAGAATTAGTACAGATTTGGACAGAAAAGATCTATTCCCGCGCCTGATCTTAGCCATGGCATTATCATTAAGATAGTAAAACAGAGCGAAATTTTGCCTTGATTAACACACAAATTTTTATTAAATAAATTATTTAAGATCAAACCAAATCAAACTAAATCATTATGGAAGTTATCCCAGCAATAGATTTGCTAGACGGCAAGTGCGTTCGTCTTTATCAAGGTGACTATGAGCAAGTTTCAATATTTAATCATAATCCCGTAGAAGTCGCTCGTCGATGGGCAGAGGAAGGAGCAACCAGACTGCACGTCGTCGATCTAAACGGAGCAAAAGAGGAAAAATCAGTTAATTTATCGGTAATTGAGGCGATCGCTAAAGCTACTGCCATTCCCGTACAGGTGGGAGGGGGATTACGCGATCACGCAGGAGTAGCAAGATTGCTCAACACGGGTGTGCAGCGAGCTATCCTAGGTACGGTAGCAGTAGAAAAACCCGAGCTAGTTACACAATTGTGTGCTGAATTTCCCAAACAAATTGTCGTAGGTATTGATGCTCGTGATGGTAAGGTAGCGACTAGGGGATGGTTAGAAACTTCAGAAGTCGCAGCGACAAATTTAGCGCAACGCATGGCACAACAAGGGGTAGCAGCGATTATATATACCGATATTCACCGTGATGGTACATTGTCTGGGCCTAACCTGGAGGCTTTAAGAGAATTAGCCCAATCAATCGATATTCCCGTGATTGCCTCTGGGGGCGTTAGCTCCTTAACTGATTTATTAAGTCTTTTGAGTTTAGAATCATTGGGGGTGATCGGTGCGATTGTCGGTCGGGCAATCTATACTGGCGATGTTAGTCTCAAGGAAGCAGTGCGGGCAGTTGGAGATGGTCGTTGGCAAGATGTTCCACCTGATACTGGTACTTTCATCGCCTAGAAAAATTTTAGCGATCGCAACATTACCTAATTACCTAAGTTTAACTTGCTTAGCTTTTTCCTGTCTCAACTGACAATCTGATTCTCACCAACGTTCACGCGCAGGCACCTTTGTTTTACAGAGGTGTACGCGTGACTCGTAGAACCAGGCTAAAGAGTTGTTATTTACTTTTTATTAGCTATGTGTGGACGATTCACTCTCAATACAATAGCCCAAGATTTAGCCCAACAATTTAACGTGGATGTAGATCAATCTCTTCCTCCTCGCTACAATATTGCGCCATCTCAATCAATATTAACCATCAAAGCTGAAACTCAGGGGCGTTCTCTCGAAAGGATGAAATGGGGTTTAGTTCCTAGCTGGGTTAAAGACTTGGATAATTATTCCCATAATCTCATCAATGCTCGTGCTGAGACAGTTGCCGAAAAACCGAGCTTTCGAGCAGCATTCAAACATAGACCTTGCTTAATTCCCGTGTCGGGGTTTTATGAATGGACTAGAGAGAAACAGCCTTATTATTTTCAATTAAAAGAGAGTCAATTGTTTGCCCTGGCTGGACTATGGGAATCTTGGAGCCCTAAAGGATTAGCTTCGCGTCACAATGGCAAAGATGAACTGGTTTCCTGCACTATCTTAACGACTAAAGCTAACATCGAAGCAGCCAAAGTTCATCACAGAATGCCAGTAATTATTAGACCTCAAGATTATGATTCCTGGCTGGGCGAATTGGCTGAGCGAAAAAAATTACTTACTGCTCTACCTGAAGTAGATTTAAATTTATATCCAGTTAGTAAAATGGTCAATAGTCCCAAAAATGACGTTGCTGAATGTATCCAGCCGATCTCTGCTTAAAAAGCAGACTAGGAATACTCGCAAAAAATCTCAATTAAGCTGTAAGATGTGATATTTTCTTAGGTTGTTTATATTTATAACTGTGTTGACTTTGACTATCAGATTGTCAATTATTAATATCTCGGTGGCGCATGAGATACCATCCAAGGACGGCTGCTAGTAGAACTTTGATACCTAGGTTTACTAGGTTCGGTAGGTTCTTGCTTGACTAATCTAGGTTCGCTAGATTGACGAGCGATCGCCGATAAACTGCCTGAATTGAGATTAACGTTGGGGATAGAAAAGATTTTAGTGGCAGTGCGATCGCACTGAGGACAATTTAGCGGTGCATTGTATTGTGCCATGCTGCGCCAAGCTTCAAATTCTCCGCATGGGTTACAGCGATACTCGTATAAAGGCATTTTCTTAATCGATAATAGATTGTTAGATTTTGTTACAGGGGCGATGCGATCACCCGCACGATAATAATCAAGTCGGTAAAATATTTTTGTCGAAAATGGCAGTGGGTAAAGCTAGGGTACAGCAGGCATTAGGTACATCGACAATGCCGCTGATTCTACCTTCGACGGGAGCGCAACTAAGCAAAAGATAGGCTTGTTCTCCTGTAAAGCCAAATTTCTGCAAATAGTTGATTGCATTTAAGCAAGCACGACGATAAGAGACATGAGCATCTAGATAATATTGTTCCCCACTAAATTCATCAACGGAAATCCCCTCAAAAATTAAATACTCAGAATACTGTGGTTCAACTGGACCGGGTTTAAAGATGGGGTTGACCATCGCATACTTCTCTACGCCTCCTTTGATCAGATCTACGTGCAGATCGATATAGCCTGACATTTCGATCGCGCCACAAAAAGAGATTTCCCCATCCCCTTGCGAAAAGTGAATATCGCCCATCGATAAATTAGCACCATCAACATAGACAGGAAAGTAAATTCGCGAACCTTTCGATAGATTTTTTATGTCGCAGTTTCCTCCATGTTCCCGCGGTGGCACGGTACGCGCCGCTTCGACTGCCACGCGCTCAAATTCCGAACTGGGAAGAGTCCCCAAAATTGCCTGTTCTGGATTGGGTAAAGCTGCCAAAGGCGGCACTTCTGGCTTCCAAGGTGGTCCGCCTTTAGCTACTAAAGCTTTTTCTCGTTTATTCCATGTCTGCAACAACTCCTGTGATGGAGCGCAGCCAATCAAACCAGGATGAGTTATGCCAGCAAACCTTACTCCAGGAATATGCCGAGAACTAGTGTAAATTCCTGCTAAATCCCAACAGGCCTTTGCTGCTTGTGGAAAGTGGTCGGTCAAAAAGCCTCCTCCGTTTTCCCGAGAGAAAATTCCCGTAAACCCCCACTCATCTCCTCGTAATGCTCCGATATCTAACAAGTCTACAACTAATATGTCCCCTGGTTCTGCACCCTCGACGCGAATTGGTCCACTGAGTACATGAACAATGTTTAAATCTACTTTTTCAATGTCGCTTGGATCATCGTTATTTTTAATTTGTCCGTCAGTCCAGTCTTTGCATTCAATCCGAAAGACATCACCAGGTTTGACGGTAACTACCGCAGGTATATCAGGATGCCAGCGATTATGCCCAGGAACATCTTGCTTTTCCATCGGTTTGGTTAAGTCAATTTTAAAGAGGGTTTCTGGCATTTTGATAATTTTGCTAATAGATCAACTTGCTAAGCCATTAAATGACTCTTGTGAGATGATTGCTCGATATTCTTTGATCCTAATGATTTGACAATCTGGTAAATATCTACCGATTACGAACTTGGGGAATGTTCAGTAATAGACCTGCTAACAACCTTCTCGATATTTGTCATTTTTAATGATTTTTTCGACAGTGAAAGTCAAATTGGCTACTAAAAAATCCTTTGGACTCGACAATCAAACAAATAAAAGGAAATCATGATACTCATATACGGTCAATTCTGAAAAATAAAGTTAAATTTCCCTCAATCATTCTTTCTTCTATTTGTTTCATACTTAATCTTGTTGCTACTTGGCTTGGTGATCGTCAAGCAAGTCATAGAAAGATGATGCATAAAACTTAAAAACTAGGCTGCAATTATCAGCAACCGAACTTCCTCAAAAGCTAGAGCTGAAAATTAGTCAGGTTGCAAACGTTTCAGTGATATTTGAGCTGCCTCTTTTACCTGTGGATGCATATCTTTAGCTAAAAACTTCAAAGCTGAAATACTCTTATCTGTCTCCAAATTACCTAAAGCTTCCGCAATTCTCTGCCGAATTAACCAGTCTTCAGATGCTGCGAAATTGAGAATTTCATCTACGGCTTCGATCGCTTTAATTTCTCCTAATGCAGCGATCGCTGCCTGCTGTAGAATAACCTCATCGCTATCGAGGGCTTCGATTAACAATTCTTTGGCTCTAATATCCTGTAAGTTACCTAGAGATACCGCCGCGCTAAATCTAACTAGCCAGTTTGTATCTTCATAAAAAGCTCTAACCAAATGTTCAAAAGCACGAATGTCGTTTAGATAACCTAATGCTCCTGCTGCATCCGCCCGAATTCCATAATCTGGGTCACTGGCTAACAAATCGATCAACAGCGCAAAGCATTCGGCAGTAGGTTTAACTCCCAAAGCAAAAACCGCCATTGAACGCACAGGAAGTATTTCGTCATTTAAAACTTTTTTAATCAAAGGAACAGCATCCTCTGGTGCGACTTGCCTTAAAGAGGTCAAAGCCAATAAACGATCTTTAGAATCAGAACTTTCCAACTGAGCAGCAATCTTGTCTAAATCTGGCATCTATATAAAAAGTTATTTGCTTATGCGAACATCATTACTCGAAATATTAAACTTTAAATCAACAACGTCTAATAAATAAGCCCCCGCCAAGAATGTAGCAGAGGCTTATTTATATACTAAACCGTAACTAAGCTAACAGTTTTAATTGTCACTTAGTCTAAATCAGGCATAGATAGTGTTGGTTCGGTTTCGCGATCAATACCTTTTTCAAATCCACCAGCAGCAGCTCTAGCACGTCCAGCGTGCCATAGGTGACCAATGAGGAAGAAGAAAGCAAGAATGAACTGGAATGCAGCCAACCATTGACGAATATTAACAAAGTTAAACGAGTTAGACTCAGTGATAATACCACCAACCGAGTTGATTGAAGCATTAGGAGCATGAGTCATGTACTCAGCAGCACGACGTAGTTGCCAAGGCTGAATGTCATTTCTAACTTTGTCAAGGTCAATTCCATTAGGTCCACGCATGGGTTCTAGCCAAGGACCACGAAAATCCCAAAAACGCATGGTTTCTCCACCCAGGATAATTTCACCTGTAGGAGAGCGCATCAGGTATTTACCAAGACCAGTAGGACCTTGAGATGAACCGATGTTCGCACCCATTTGTTGGTCACGAGCTAGGAAAGTAAAGGCTTGTGCCTGAGAAGCTTCTGCATTAGTAGGACCGTAAAACTCACTGGGGTAAGCAGTGTTATTAAACCAAACATAACAGGAAGCAATGAAGGACATCAAAGAGACAGCACCGATACTGTAGGAAAGATAAGCTTCACCATTCCAAATCAAAGCGCGACGCGCCCAACCAAAAGGCTTAGTCAAAATGTGGAAGATACCGCCAGCAATGCAGATCAAACCGACCCAAATGTGACCGCCGATAATGTCTTCCATGTTGTTAACACCAATAATCCAACCTTCGCCACCAAAAGGAGCAGCGGTTAGATAGCCAAAGATTGTGGCGGGGTTAAGAGTGGGGTTAGTAATAATCCGAACGTCACCACCACCAGGAGCCCAGGTGTCATATACGCCACCAAAGAACATAGCTTTAAACACTAGCAAGAAAGCACCAAGTCCTAGTAGGATTAAGTGATAACCAATGATGTTAGTCATTTGGTTTTTGTCTTTCCAGTCTTGGCTAAAGAAATTGGAATACTCCTCTAGCTTTTCGGGACCACGAAGTGCGTGGTAGATACCGCCTAAACCAAGAACAGCCGAAGAGATTAAGTGTAAAACACCAACTACGAAATAGGGATAAGTATTGATTACTTCACCACCTGGTCCTACACCCCAGCCTAATGTTGCTAGATGAGGAATTAGGATCATGCCCTGTTCGTACATGGGCTTTTCAGGGACATAGTGAGCGACCTCAAAAATAGTCATTGCACCAGTCCAGAATACGATCAGTCCAGCGTGGGCAACGTGTGCGCCCAAGAGCTTTCCTGAAAGATTAATTAAACGAGCGTTACCAGCCCACCAGGCAAAACCTGTAGACTCAATATCACGACCTGCGCCTGCGCCAGGATTAGAGAGCGTTACCACGTGGTAGAACCTCCTCTGGGAATTCAAAGTTTTGATGTGGTTGGTCTTGAGTTGCCATCCAGGCTCTAAGACCTTCGTTGAGCAGGATGTTTTTGGTATAAAAAGTTTCAAACTCAGGATCTTCGGCCGCTCG
>JBHJNW010000102.1:0-5726 GCA_050330395.1 Pleurocapsa sp. | reverse complement strand
ACCCGTTTGCGTAAATCTATACTGTAGGTCATCAGATTCTCATCTTGTTTAGGCTAGCTTAGAATTATTTTATATGTTTTCTATATTTCATGTGTTTCCTATTTGGAATGACTATAGCTTCGCAAATGCTTTAGCATATAACATCAGAAGTTTACAGGTAGCTGATTTCAAGTTTGCGGAATGTCTAACGTATAACATTGCATTTGCGGAAAATCGCGATGGATTAAAGCGATCGCCTGAGCTTGACTATGGCGATCGCGAGCGATCAATTGTGCTGTACCATCCCCTTGCGAACCAACTCCTTTGCCACCATAAACATAAGATTGCAATGGTGCATAATTTAGTAGCCGATGTAGTATGGGTGCATTTAATTGTTCGGGACAAGCAGGCACAACATAGCGATCAAACTCAGCCTGTGCTTGATTCATCAAAGCACCAATTTCCAATGCATCTCCCTGTTGTAAAGCTAATACTGCTTGTTCAACTAAATCGGCATTAATCTTACCCAAATAATTTTGCACCTGAACTGCTATCAAGTTTCGTGCTACAGGATAGCATTGATTCAGCTGCGCGAGTATCTTTTGAGTGTCTTTAGCAGCCGCTAGATCGACAATAATCAAATGTAAATTTTGAGCCACCGTGAGAAGTTTTGTCGTGCAGCGATCGCCATCAAAAGTCATTAAAATTGGCTGCTGACCATAAGCACAGGCTTGATCTAGTCTGCCACACTGACTGTGAGTAGTTCTTTCTCCCCAATAAGCTAATTCCATCTCTTCGGCAAGATTCAAGCCCAAATCATAAAGCTGATTAAATGCTTTAGCGACTAAAACACTTACTGCTGCGCTGGAAGATAAACCTTTTTTTAAGGGCAAATCCATTTGATAGTTATTGATACTCAAACCACCTACCTGGTAACGAGTCAAAGCCTGGTAAGCTACTCCCGCTACGTAACTGTAGAAACTATTAGTTTGGGCCATACCTAGTAATAAAGGTTTTTCCATAGGTAGCTTTAACATTTGAGGAGAGTGCAAGGTTTTAAACACCAAATGGGTATCATTAATTGATATGCGAGCATAAACACCTTGATTTGTACCAACTACAATAGCTTGCCCAGGCTCGATCTGGGAGTTAACTTGGCGATATTCTCCTGCCCAATCACTATGTTCTCCGAATAAACAAAGACGACCAGAAACAAAAAAATTCATGTTTAAATTATTCAGCAGTATTAAATGTGTATAACTAATTTTTTAATTAATCTTGTTAAAATGTTGACTCGCAATCTTATGTTATTTCATCAATACCAGTTGCCACAGAACGACTCAAGCTAAAACCATAAGAATATGCAAAGTTAAATCTTTTGTGTCGTAACAGAGTAATTTTATAAGGTGATAACAAAGATGCACAAAATCATTGAACATTTTTTATTACGGAGCAATCTACAACATATGCCCGATAAAAGATTAATTCTTCAATCAAACAGAGCTAGGTTAACTGAGCAACAAAATTCAATTCCTCAGACTACCCAAAAAATCTTGACAGCCCTAATAACTACAATTTTGAGCTTTTCTGGTTTATTAGTAGCAATTCAACCAGCAACAGCTGCCGTTGGACCATATTGTCAGTTTACGCCCGAAGAAGTAGAGAGGAAAGAAAAACTTTTAGAAGCATCTTTGGCAGATCAGCAAACAGCCCCAGAATATGATGCTATTGTTCAAAAACACACAGAAATGCTACAGCTGTGTCGTAGTCAAACCTGGCCCGAAGAGCAAGCTATTTGGTTACGTCTATATCCTTGCGATATTACTTCTGGTTCGATAGATCGTGTTTTAGACCGTATTGTCAATCTCGGCTACAGCAAAATACACCTTGAAGTTTTCTATGATAGCCAAGTTCTATTACCTCCTGGAGATAATCCTACTCCTTGGACACCAGTCGTGCGATCGCCCGATGCAGACAATGTCGATTTGCTAGAACAGGCGATTGAAAAAGCGCATCAACGAGGCTCAAAGCTATATGCCTGGCTGTTTACCATGAATTTTGGTTACACTTATGCCCAACGTCCAGATCGCCAAGACGCACTAGCTCGTAACGGCTTAGGACAAAATAGTTTAACTTATGTCGACGACAGAGCGCAGGCTTTTATTGATCCTTATTCTGAACAGGCACAAGCCGACTATTATAATCTCGTCCAGGCAGTGCTGAAACGACAGCCAGACGGCATCTTATTTGATTATATTCGTTATCCTCGTGGTGTTGGTGGACAGTCTTATGTCCATAATGTCAGAGATCTATGGATTTATGGTAAATCTTCTCTCAATGCTTTATACAATCGTGCTACTAACCAAAAAGGATTAGCTTTAATTAAAAAATATATTGATACGGGTAATTTAACTGCTCAAGATATAGAAATTATTGATCGACAGTATCCCAAAGAATCTCAGGCTAAGTGGCAAGGTAGTCGTAATATCCTTGATTCAAAAGCTAGCACACCATCTCGCCAGCAGCAGCTAAAACAAGAGCTGTGGTTTTTTTCAGTTGCCCATGCTGCTCAAGGCGTTATTGATTTTCTCTCTTCGGCAGCCAAGCCTGCACAAGATAGAGGAATTCCTGCTGGAGCAGTATTTTTTTCCGATGCCAACCGCTTAGTCGGTAAGGCTGGATTTGATTCTCGTCTACAGGCTTGGGACAAATTTCCGACAGATTTAGAATGGCATCCTATGGCCTATGCTATTTGCGAATCAAAGTCTTATTGTATTACCGACCAAGTAAAGGATGTCTTAAAGACAGCATCAGGCAATACTACTGTTGTTCCTGCTCTAGCTGGTGCTTGGGGCAAGGTATATCGTCAACATATACCCTTAGAAACTCAAATGGAAGCCTTGCGTAAGGCAACTCCTGAGATTAATGCTGTTAGCCATTTTAGCTACGCTTGGCTAGAACCAGATCAAGATCGTCAACGAAAATCCTGTAATTTTCTTTAAAATGTTGGATTTATAACTTATATCTGCTATCATCATAGACACTGTGAATCTGCGGATGTGGCGGAATTGGTAGACGCGCCAGATTTAGGTTCTGGTGTTTTCGGACGTGAAGGTTCAAGTCCTTTCATCCGCATTATTCAAAGGCGATCGCTAAAACTATAGGCGATCGCCTTTTGCTTAAATTACTGAGCTTAAAAAATATTCGACTAATGCAGCAGCACTATCTAATTTGTTAAAGCGACATTTGTACACTGACTAAATGGTTTGTCGCGGAAAATTAAATGGCGATCGCGCCGAAAAACTGCTTATCATATCTGCTTGGTTTGCCTGGGAAATTATGGAATTAAATACAGAAATTAAAGGACAAGGATATCCGATTCTTTGCTTACATGGTCATCCTGGTTGCGCTGCCAGTATGTCTGTATTTACCAATTATTTGTCCAGGCAGTATCAAATTATTACTCCTGATCTTCGTGGCTATGGCAAGAGTCGTTATGAACAAAACTTTACCATGCAAGATCATTTACCAGACATTATTGATTTATTAGACAAATATCAAATCAATCGCTGTTTATTGTTAGGTTGGTCTTTGGGGGGCATTATCGCCCTGGAATTAGCTATAGCGCAGCCAGAAAGGTTTAGCGGCATGATTTTAATCGCTACGGCAGCACATCCCGTGAGTAATCATCCTCAAGAAACTTGGCAAGATTTATTGTTTACGGGTATTGGCGGCATGGTGAATTACCTCAAACCAGCTTGGCAATGGAATATTGATACCTTTGGCAAGCGATCGCTTTTACGCTATTTGATTAGTCACCACCAGCCAGAGTCTTATCAGTATTTGGCTAAAGAAGGAGTCCCCGCTTATTTTCAGACTTCTAAGGCAGCTAATACGGCTTTATCAACGGCAATTAGACAGGGTTACAATCGTTTGGCGGATTTGGAGCAAATCGATCTTCCCTGCTTGATGTTGTCGGGGGAGTGCGATCGTCATATTACCGCCTACGCTAGTTGGAAAACAGCGCAGCATTTGAAAAATTGCGAGTATAAGAGTTATCCTCAAGTTGCGCATCTTTTTCCCTGGGAAATTCCTGATCAGGTTTTGGCAGATATTCAAAGATGGTTGGATCGATATGAACAAGTAAATTAATTAACTCTTTAGCGAAGTATGAAAGCAGAGGTATAAAGTTGGAAGTTATACTTCTTCTTTGGTTCTTCAAACTTCCTGCCTTCGTTCAATTTTGATCGCGAATGGGGGTACGAGACTTTTTTCAATTTTTCTCTTGATTTGACCCAGCCCAGTCATGGTAAAACAATGAAAGTTCTCTATTGATGATGAGCGATCGCATGACTAATCTTGACTACAATGCCATAGCAACACTTTCTCTATCAGGAGAATTAATTGACCGCACCACGGCTAAAAGTATTTTAAATGCGCCTGATTTGCTATTGCTAGAACAGTTGGCAGCAGCCTATAAGGTGCGTCATCATTATTGGTCAAATCGGGTTAGGCTTCACTTTTTACTCAATGCTCAAAGTGGTTTATGTCCAGAAGATTGTAATTATTGTTCTCAGTCGAAAATTTCTGCGGCTGAGATTGAAAAATATCCTCTAATTGCTAAGGAAAAAATTGTTCAAGCAGCAGATCGGGCAGCTAGTTTGCAGGCGGGTACATTCTGTATGGCAATTTCTGGGCGATCGCCTTCGGAATCGGTATTTGACAATGTGCTGGAAGCGTTTAAGGCAGTTAAAATCAAGCACGACTTGAAAATCTGTGCCTGCCTGGGATTATTAAGTGAAGCGCAAACTCGACGTTTGGCCGAAGTGGGAGTTGATCGGGTTAATCATAATTTGAATACCTCAGCCAACCACCATGAAAATATTTGTAGTACCCATACTTTTGGCGATCGCGTAGCCACGATTAAAAACGTTCAAAAGGCGGGTATTACGACTTGCTCGGGTGGGATTTTGGGCATGAATGAAAGTGATGAGGATATTATTGACTTGGCTTATTCTCTACGGGAGTTAGACGTTACTAGTGTGCCAATTAATTTCTTAATTCCTATTGCGGGAACGCCTTTAGAGGATGTTAATCAGCTTAATCCTCGTCGCTGCTTGCGGATTTTAAATTTGTTCAGGTTTATTTTGCCCAAACAAGAAATTAGAATTGCTGGGGGTAGGGAAGTTCACTTGCGATCGCTACAGGTAATGGGTTTATATCCCGCTAATTCAATATTTATCGGTGATTATCTGACTACCGTAGGACAAGCTGCTAGTATGGATATCGCCATGATTCGAGATGCTGGTTTTGTTTTGGAAAACTCTGATGGTTCAATTTTGAAATCAGCTTGATTGAATGTTGAATATTAAGAATAAATGCAAGAATTAAATTAGCATCGAACTAACTTTTTAGCTTTCTTTACTTTCAGCGTAGCATTTATGTTTCAATCCACTTTTACCATGATTTTTAACTTGATACATTAAAGAGTCTACCTGTTCTAACATTTTGCTAGTGGTATCGGGAAAATGTACAAACGTCACTGCCCCAATACTAAAACCAACCTCAAAGTTTTGATTTTTTACAGCATTTACTAACTGGTTCTGAATACGCTGTAAGGCTAGATGTGCGGGAGCATCCCTCTTTTTGACTAAGCACAAATACTCAAACTGATGGATGTATTCAAATAAGCACAACGAAGCCTCAATATTTGGGACACGTTTTCTGAATTCCATTGTGCGCCAATG
>JBHJNW010000101.1:0-26068 GCA_050330395.1 Pleurocapsa sp. | reverse complement strand
AATTTTACTGCTTCCTCATATTTTACTTCTCTCTCTTTTAAATCAGTTAGAGACAGTTAGACCCTGGTTAAATGAACTTGGTTTTGATTTTTGTCTGACGAGGTGCAAGATCTGAGTATATGTTATTTGACTTGTTGAATAAATCGCCAAAAGAACTAATGTTTTATTCAGACTTTTTCAGCAAGCCCTAATTACTGATTTACTGAAAAGCGATCGCCATTGGCTAGTTGTGGGCATCAGACAGCAAAATTAGCTATGATTTGCCAACCTCTGGGTCAGGATTACTAAACACTAGAACTCCATCATCGATGGACCCATGACGAAACATTTTTTTGTCGTGCTGATAATTTTGGGTATTAGTCCAGGGTTCGCGATCGCCTTGCTTAGGTAATAAGTGCATCAATCGTTGTAGATAGCCAGAGGAGAAATTTTCAATAAATGGTCGCGCTGACATATTCAGATCCTCATCTCTCAAGCGCGGAGTACACTGGCGCACCCCGAGATTCTCCAGGTGATTAATCAATCGGCAGATATATTCGGCGATGAGATCGGCGCGCAAAGTCCAAGAAGCATTTATATACCCAAAAATAGAAGCCAGATTTGGTACATTCGAATACATAATGCCTTTGTAGGTGTAAGTTTGGTCAAAATTGACTGGGTTGGCGGCATCCACGGTAAATTCAACCCCACCAAGTACGACGAGATTAAGTCCCGTTGCCGTGACAATGATGTCAGCTTCAATTTCTTTGCCCGACTTAAGCAAGATCCCTTTTGGGGTAAAAGTCTCAATCTGATCGGTAACGACGGAAGCTTTGCCCGACTGAATAGATTGGAACAGGTCACTATCTGGCACAAGGCAAAGACGTTGATCCCAAGGATCGTAGCTTGGCGTGAAATGGGTTTCAATATCATAATCTGATCCCAATTCTTGGCGTACCATTTTAAGCAGCGATCGCTTTACCTTTTTTGGTGCAGTGCGGGCGCGATGATAAAAGAATTGCTGAAATGCTATATATTTCCAACGTATCATAGCATAGGCGATCTTTTCAGGCAGGAGCTGGCGCAGAAAATTGGCGATCGCGTCCTGCTCTGGGCGTGAGATAATATAGGTCGGCGATCGCTGTAGCATTACCACCTGGGCTGCATCCTTAGCTATTTCTGGCACTAAGCTAACCGCAGTTGCCCCAGAGCCAATGACAATTACCTTCTTATCGTGATAATCGAGATCCTCGGGCCATTTCTGAGGATGAACTATCTTGCCATTAAAGTCCTCCATGGCTTTAAATTCAGGAGTGTAACCTTTGTCGTAACTGTAGTAGCCAGAACACATCATCAGGAAATTGCAGCTAAAGCACACAGTTGCTCCCGTAGCTTTGTGTTCGGTTTCAATAGTCCAGATAGCATCTGTACTCAACCAATTAGCTTTTTTGACAACGTGACCGTAGCGGATGTGTTGCTCAATACCGTTTTCGTTAGCCGACTCTTGCACATATTTCAAAATCGACGCACCGTCAGCAATACTTTGTGCTTCACGCCAAGGTTTGAAATTGTAACCTAAAGTGTACATATCACTATCAGAGCGAACACCTGGGTAGCGGAAAAGATCCCAAGTCCCCCCCATTGAGTTGCGACCTTCTAGAATTACATAGCTTTTGCCAGGACAACTTTTCTGCAAATGGTAAGCTGTACCCACGCCTGATAGACCTGCTCCGACAATTACGATGTCGAAATATTCTCTGGACACGATCTGCTCCTTTGTCTTTATTGTTAGTCGTTAGTCAATGGCTGAAGCGACGCTGAGGATTTGAGAGTCCATGCCAAAAAACGTTCCGTGTAGTATAAAGCAAGCTGATTACTGACCCCAAAAAAAACCGCATCAAAGGCATGTTCCGCCCAAGGAATTTCTAATAAAGCAACGCGATTGTCTACTGCTTTTAATTTATTGTAAAGCTCTCGTCCAAAATTTGCCTGTACTAAATGATCGCGACCTGCATAAACCAGCAAAGAAGGAGGCAAATTAGGTCTAATATAGTTGATTGGGGAAGCTTGTTGATATAGTTCGGGAAGTTCTTTGGGTGTTCCGCCCAAAAAGTTTTCTAGTACAGTTTTAGTGTCGATCGGATTAGGAACAGGTGGATTGTAATATCCTGCGGTTAAATCAACAGGAGCGTAATAGCTTACTACTGCTCGAAAAGGAATAGCATTTTGTTGATAGGCAGTCAGTGTCGCTAAATGTCCCCCTGCCGAACGACCCATAATCGCCATTCTGTCCAGATCGACTTCTAAATCATCTGCATGAATTTGAATATATTGCAAAGCCGTGGCCACATCTTCAAGCTGCCTAGGAAATGTATATTGTGGCGCGTGGCGATAATCAATTGCGATCGCTGTATAGCCCTGATCTGCCAGATAAATGCTAAATTTTTCATAATCATTAGGGCTTCCTGCTCTCCAAGCACCACCATAAATTATGACTACAGTTGGGTATTTTCCTAATGGCAGAGGTCGATAGAGATTCAGCTTGAGATCGACTTGATCGGGGCTGGCAAAAACAATGCCTCTGTTGATGCGAACCTCTTGACTAGGGATACCTCGAAAAACATCAGCGATCGCCAATGGCTGAGGACGCATTTTAGCTCGTGAAGCTGGCGGAATATCTTGTAAGTAGTCTATACTCAACAGTTTTTCGATCTCGGTAGCAAATCTTCTATTGGTAGCGGGAAACTGAAGCAACGGCAGTGAACTTAAAGTTAAACCAAGTAAACTACCGACGAGAATAAGATTAGACCACCAACTTTTTGGCATGACAATTGCTAACACCAGAGCGATCGCGTTGATCAAAACTAACCAAGGGCTAACTTCTGGCGCGCATACCCCAAAAGGAAGTAAAGTGAAAGTAGGAGCGGGAATAATGACCCAAATACTCAGGAAAACTCCCAACATACTCAATATTAAGGGCAATAACCAGCCCAATTGCCAAATTGCGCCGAAGCTTAGTTGAGACATCTACTCTATCGATAATTAAACCAATACATCAGTGTAAACTGTATTCGATAGACATCAACAAGCAACTATGTCAGACCTTCAAGGAAAAGTAGCATTAGTCACAGGGGCAACACGGGGCGTAGGCAAAGGAATTGCGATTGGTTTGGGCGAGGCTGGTGCAACAGTATACATTACAGGTCGTAGTCTGAATAACTCTGATGCGCCGAACGAATTCTCAGGTAGTCTTCAGGAAACTCAATTAGCCATTGAAGAAGTCGGTGGTCAGTGTATTCCTGTTCAAGTCGATCATAGCGACGATGAACAAGTACGTTTACTTTTTGAGCGGATTCAAAATGAACAAGGACAACTAGATTTATTAGTTAACAATGTCTTTTCAGGCGTGCAGGCAATTAGAGATGCCTACGGTAAGCCCTTTTGGCAATCAGACCCCGCTCTTTGGGATGCGGTTAACAATGTTGGTCTTCGTAGTCACTACGTTTGTAGCATATTTGCGGCTCGTTTGATGAGCAACCGCCAAACAGGAATTATCTGTACTATATCTTCTTGGGGCGGTATGTCTTATATTTTTGGGGCTGCCTATGGTGCGGGTAAATCAGCTTGCGATCGCCTAGCTGCGGATATGGCTGTAGAGTTGAAACCAGATAATATTGCTTCTATTTCTATTTGGCCAGGCATTGTGGGAACAGAACAGATTATTGATTTTGCTCAGCAAACCGATGAAGGCGATGGTCAAAAAACTTTTGGCGATGGTTATAACTGGGAAACTCCCTTGCTAACGGGTAGAGCGATCGCTTCTCTAGCAAGCGACTCCAAGGTGATGAAGTATACGGGGAAAGTGCAGATTGTCGCCGAACTTGCCGAAAGATATAGTCTGAGCGATCAAAATGGCGAGCGCCCTGTTTCTTTACGTTCTCTACGCTTTTTGCTTCCTTTTACCTTTCCTGCACTAAAAAACTACCTGTGGCTGATTCCCAATTTTAAATTGCCTTGGTTTCTATTGCTTTGGTTCATGCTGAAGTCGCCTAAGATTTGAAGTGTTGTTAAAAGCTATTAGCCCTTTTTAACCCCTAGTTATACATTTAAGAAATTATGACTGACCTTAATCAAGCGGTAGTAGTTTTGACTGGCGCAACAGGAGGCTTTGGTCAAGAACTAACTCGGCAGTTATTACAGGCTGGTAGCCATTTAATTCTTAGCGATCTCGATCGCACTACGTTAGAAAATTATGCTGCTAAAGTAAGCAGTACAATAACTACAGGCAAGATAATTGCTTGTATTGAGAGCGACCTAGCAAACCACGAAGGTTGTCAAGCTCTCTACGAGCGAATTAGAGCCTTAGATCTATCCATTGATATTTTGATTAATAATGCCGGGATAGGTTTGTTTGGTCGTATGGACGAAGTTCCTGCCGATAAATGGGAACGCTTGATGCAAGTCAATTTAATTACACCGATGCGTTTAAGTTCTTTAGTTGTTGCTGATATGATTGAGCGCAGACAAGGACATATTGTCAACATCTCTTCTCTGGCAGGTTGGATCGCTCCTGCGGGTTTAGCTCACTACTCTAGCAGCAAGTTTGGTTTGCGCGGTTTTAGTGAAGGACTTTGGCAGGAAGTAAAGCGTTATAACGTTAAGGTTACAGCCGTTTATCCTTTTTTTAGCCGTACCCCAATACTTCAGTCAGAACGTTTTGGCACATTAGCCCACACCACGAAAGCTTTTCCCGAACATCTGACAACCGATCCAGCTAAAGTTATGGAGAAAACCCTCAAAGCAATTGTACGTAATCAACTTCACGTATTTCCCGATAAGATGGCGTATAGGATTCACATTCTCCAGCAATATTTTCCCAGATTGTATAACTTGATTAGCGATCGCATGACGGCCAATTAAGACATTGCTAAATTGACAGCTGATTTTTCCAACTGGCGAGCGAGCTGTTTAACAATTAAAAGTTAAAAGTAGAGATTACAGACGAATATATCAAATAATGATATGTTTTGAATCTAGTTTGGGAATAATAACAGTGTAAACCCTGAAAATATGTTTGCAGTTCTGTTAACCCATGAATTTGATCAGAGTTTTTACCATTGCCAACAATGGTTTTAAAGAAGTTATTCGCGATCGCATTCTTTATTTTATCGGTTTCTTTTCTCTACTATTGATTTTGGCTCAAAGAATTATTCCTGAAATTGCTGCTGGGACTCATGAAAAGATTCTCTTGGATTTTGGCATTGGTGCGATCGCTATTTTAAGCGTGATTGTGGCGATCTTTGTCGGAACGGCATTAATTAATAAAGAGATTGAAAAACGTACTCTGCTGATGCTGATTCCTAAACCAATTAGCCGTGCTGAACTAATACTAGGTAAACATTTGGGACTTACCGCCGTATTGGCAGTGACGATCGCCATTATGATGACAATTTATTTAGCGATGCTGAGTCTGGCTGAGATTAGCTATCCTACCAGCGCACTAATCACCGCGGGAATTTTTTTATTAATTCAACTAGCTCTTATTACCGCAGTAGCGATTTTATTTGGTGTCTTTACTAGTTCAATCCTTGCTACTTTACTTAGCTTTGGAGTTTATTTAATGGGTCATTTCAGCGAAGATTTAGTTGAATTGGGAAAACTCAGTAAGAATGCCAGTATCGAGAGTTTGACTACCAGTCTGTATTTAGTGCTGCCCAATCTTTCAAGGCTAGATCTAAAAAATGAAGCAGTTTATGGTCTACTACCAAATTATACCGAGTTAATCAGCCATGCTTTATATGGTTTACTTTATACTGCTTTACTGTTAATTATTTCAATGATGATCTTTGCTCAAAAAGAATTTTAGGTAATAATATCTAACATAACCTCAATTTCTAGACAATAATATCTAGTAATTTTTGATCTGCAACTATTTTTATCGCCGTGAAATATGCTCTAGTTAAATGTTTGATATCTTAAACCCTGAGTAGCAAATTGCTAAAAAATATCGTAAATTTTAGCTTAACCTTTATTTATTGTTTGACATAGAGGCAATAAATAAAAACTTTTCTACAAATGAGATTAATCTTTAAAATCCCTCGATATCATAAACAGTAAATTTGTTGTATATACGCTAAACTCTTGAGCAACATCGATGATTATGTTAGAAAGTTCTGGGTCAATTTTACAGCTACAGTCAAGAGCAATAGCACTCGGTAAAGTGAATCTTCTCATAATTTCAGATCGGACTGACAATTTCAAGGCGATCGCCAATTCTTTACATATGGCAAACATCAATTTTACTTACGATCTGATCGATACTCAACACTTAGGTGAAAAGCTGCCTCAATTAAATTACAGTGCGATCTTGTATGATTACGTTCAAATTCCTGACCAGAACAGCGATCAAGCTTTAATTGGAAAACTTCAGTGGTGGTGTCATATTCATCCAAATACGCCCATAATTTTAATTACAGATACTTTGGGTGATGAACGAGCCGTAAAATTGATTCAATCGAAAGTTAGTGCATACATATTGAGACACAAGCTTGACCGACTACCCGATACTTTAGAAAAGACTTTATCTAATTTTGTTAGCCAGCGAGCAATCATTAAGCAGCAACAAAATTTAATTGAACAACAGCAACAAAAAATTCGACATTTAGAAGCACAACAGCAAAGTTGGCACGAGCAAGAACAGGCAAGACAAGAACATATTGCTCATTTAGTTCACGAGTTTAGGAGTCCCATCGCTGCCATAATCGGCTTTGCCAGAGCTTTGAAAGAACAGTATTATGGCAAGCTAAATGATAAACAAAAAGAATATGCTGGCTTTTTAGTTGATTCAGGGGAACATTTGCTGGCACTGGTTAAAAACTATTTAGAAATTACCAAAATTGACGCTAACCAACAAACACTGGATTTAGAACGAATCGCCGTGGTGGAAATTTGTCAGGCATCTATTTTAACGGTTGCCGAAAAAGCCAAAATCAAAGGATTGAAGCTAGATTTTGAGTTAGATGAGAAGATTGATTTTTGTGTCGCCGACTCAATACGTCTTAAACAGATTTTGATTAACTTACTCAGCAATGCGATTAAATTTACCGATCGCGGTTCGGTAATCTTAAAAGTAAGTCTTCACGATGATTATTTGCACTTTGCTGTCATAGATACGGGAACGGGGATCTCTAAGGAGAATATGAGCAAACTATTTCAACCTTTTCCGCAAATTAGCAATCATCATGAAAACACTGGTTTAGGATTAACGCTGTCTAAAAAGCTAGCTCAACTTCACGGTGGAGACATTATGGTGACTTCAAAACTAGACAAAGGCAGTTGTTTTACTCTGACGATTCCTCAGCATCAATTTAATCACTCAGCAGCTATATAATGAGCAGTAATCAGCGGGTACAAATAATTCACTTCAAACACAGAGTACTCAAGATTAGATACGATAACAATAGTTAGCGATTAGTTAATAGTTAGGTAATGAGCGAACAGAAACTAGCAGAGTTAAAAAGTTTATTTCAAGGCATGGAACAAGCTTTGATTGCCTATTCTGGAGGGGTAGACAGTACTTTAGTAGCAAAAATCGCTCATGATGTTTTAGGAGATCGCGCTTTGGCAATAACTGCCGTATCTCCTTCTCTGCTACCTGAAGAACTAATTGATGCTCAAACCCAAGCAGCACAGATCGGCATTAAACATGAGCTAGTAGAAACTCATGAAATGGATAATCCCGATTACACTTCTAACCCTGTTAATCGCTGTTATTTTTGTAAAAGTGAACTTCACGACACTTTAAAACCTCTAGCCTTAAAGCGTGGCTATCCTTACGTGGTGGATGGGGTAAACGCTGACGATCTCCAAGATTATCGTCCAGGTATTCAAGCAGCCAAAGAGCGAGGAGCGCGATCGCCCTTAGCGGAAGTAGGAGTAAGTAAAGCAGAGGTTAGAGAGATTTCTCGTAGTTTGGGTTTGGCGTGGTGGGATAAGCCAGCGCAACCTTGTCTTAGCTCTCGTTTTCCTTATGGTGAAGCGATTACCGTCACCAAATTGCAGCGCGTAGGCAGGGCAGAAATTTATCTGCGTCAGCTTGGCTATGACAATCTCAGAGTGCGTTCTCAGGATGACACCGCCAAAATTGAATTACCCGCATCAGATATTACTCAGTTTGTCCAGCAGGTTAATTTACCTGAGTTGGTCAAAACGTTTCAAGATCTAGGATTTATCTATGTAACTCTCGATTTAGAAGGTTATCGTAGTGGGAAATTAAACCAAGTGCTACAATAAGTATAGTGGTATAGGTCAAAAAAATATGGTTGAACGACTAAAAAGCTGGGAATCGCCCCGCAAAAGAGGGCGTAACGATAAAGGTAAAGGTGGCTCTGCTAGGGCAAGGCAGTTACGCAAAAGGGAGCAAATGCTCCGCCAGAAATTAAAACCATCAGCGGAGCGAAAAGTAGAAAAATCAAAGCGCGAAGGGAGGGAAATTATTCCCTCTCTTTTTTTTTGAGAACAATAAATTTATTTATACTTGAGATAATCTCTTACTGTTGATCAAAATTTTCAACCGCACTATCTTTAATCTTCGAGTGCCAAATTTATGTCGTTAGAAATAATTATTCCGATCGCGGCAGCAATTATTTTATTGCTGCTGTTTGTATGGTTAATCAAGGTTTTTAAGTCAACCATTACAACAGTACTGATAATTTTAGCAATTTTTATCCTGCTCCAAATTGCTTTGGGGATTGATTCCCAAGAAATTATTCAAGAGATGATCCAGATAATAGAACGTTTTCGACAGCTAATCTTAGGTGGTTGAGAATTAGCCAACAGTTACAAGTGAAAAAAACTTGAATAGATGGCGTTCATTTTAGGTTCAGTCTATTTTGTTACTAGGGCGGTTTTTGATTAGAGAAGTTAAGCTAGGTTTTTCCACAATTTAAGTTTTTATTTTGTTCTCAAATTTTTTGGCAAAACAAGAAAAAAAATTATCTGCTTAGTTAAAGAATCTCAATTTGGCGGAAACTATTACGACTCAAACAGGCAGGGAATGCTTAATCAGTGTAACTTTAGCTCTTTGATTTTATTTGGATCGAATTACTAAATATGTCCCCTATGAACTCAAACAATCGCGCTCAAGAATCAAAAACCAATCCTCAGGTAAAGTCTAGTATTGTTCACAAACCTTTTGCGACGGGAACGATCAATATTTTTAATCCTTACAGAAACAAATCCGAGCAACCCAACAATCAGCCAAACGCGCCCAAGTTATTTTTACATGCTGAATTAGAGCAGCCACCAACATTAGCAACAGAATTGACATCAGAGTCAGAGTTAAGGGAAGTTGCAGATCGTGATCGCCGTTGGCTAGAGAATTTACTCAATCCTTGGAGTATTAGCGCGATCGCCATCATTTTTTTTGTTAATTTAGTCTCAGGAGCAGTTATATGGCGCGATCGTTTAGCAGCTAACCCCAACTCCTTAAAAGCTGTATCTACCTTGGGTAAAGCTAATCTAGCTGCTGAGGAATTTATGCCTCTCAACCTTAGCACCCTAAGCGTACTTAAAAGTACTGAAGACACGGTAGAAGAACCAGTCATTGAGCCGATTAGCCCTGCTTTGGCTCCGATTAATCATACCGCAGCGTTATCGTCCATTAATTCGCCCTATTTTTATATCTTGTCCGAGTATACAGGCGATCGCTCTCTCGCTTTAGCTCAACAACAAGTAAAGCAAGTTTCTTTGGTTAATTTTCCTGAAGGAATATTCATTTATCTGGGAGCATTTACCAACCAAGAGCAGGCAGACAAATTTGTATCTCAGCTAAAAACTAAAGAATTTACTGCTCGTGTATATCCTTTTGATTAGTTGGTTTTGAGAATATCTTAATCCAACATTATCTATTGGGATCCATAATATTTAACCAGTTTCTGTTGATAGTATTGACTCATAATTACGCACAAGATATTGTTTAATAGCGTCAACTTCTGATCCAGGAGCAACTCTAATTTTAATGAGAAAGCGTCGATCAGAGATAACTTTGATTGCCTTAATTCTAATTGCTTGAGCTATATATTGTCGCTGTAAGTTTCTAAAAGCACGGCGAAAAACATCCCAATTAATCCTATCGTTAAACACAACATTAATTGAACCTAATAAGTCTTGAATAGTTGAATTAAACTCTGCGGAAGTCAAGTTTCGTTGATTGCTTTGAGGCACACGCCGTCTTTGATAGTATTTTAGATAAAGATATTGACAAGTCACTTGTTCAAAAGATGATTGCCGATTAATTCGTAGGTTTTCTAAACAAGCCCCAGTTAAAATAGATTGATCAAAATTAGTGCTTTGCGCTTGCGCTTGAACCAAATTAGCTTGGATTAAATTAGCTTGAAATAAATCAGCTAGGCTGATATCTGCATTAACTAAATTAGCTTGAGTCAAATTCGCTCGAGTCATAATAGCTTCTACCAAAGAAGCTTCTGTCAAGATTGACTGTAAAAGATTGGCTTGAGTCAAATTAGCCTGGGTTAGAATAGCTCCGCTTAGATCTGCCTTAAATAAATTAGCCTGGATTAAATTTACTTGAGTCAAATTGGCTTCACTCAAGTCCGCTTGCTCCAAATTAGCTGCGTTTAAATTTGCTTTGGTGAGATTAGTTTTCGTGAGGTTGGCATGTTTAAAATTAGCCTGCTTAAACCGTGCTAATTGACAATTGCACCGAGTAAGATTGGCTCCCAAGAAATTAGCCTGACTTAAATTAGCCTGACTGAGATTAGCCGCAGCTATTTCGGCAGCAGTGAAATCTACCACTCTTAAATCTGCTTCGGATAAATTAGCTAAACTCAAATTAGCTCCAATCAATTCGGCACTTCTGTAATTAGCCCGAACCAAATTAGCTCCTGTCAGATCCGCTCCAATCAAAGAAGCTCCTGTTAGATTAGCATCAGTTAAATTAACTCCTGTTAGCTTAGCTCCATTAAGATTAGCTCCCCCAAAATTAGTTTGAACTAAGTTGGCTCCACTAAGGTCTACTCCGCTAAAGTTAATCCCCCTGAAAATTTTATTTCCTAAATTAGCCCCCCTGAGATCGAGATCGATGTGTAAATTATTGTTTCTCCATATATTCCAATATTCCACACCACGTTTTAAAGAAGCAAAGCATCTTTGATTAACCATTCCATTGTCTAGTACTAATTTCTAGAATTCTGATTATACAGAAAACTCAAATCTGGTAATAAATTTATCGAGATTAATTTAGTTTTCCATCTAAAAAGAGCGAATATTTTTAATGTAGCGGTACGTTTTATTCTGAGATCGACAGTACACTAAGAGAATATGTCACACTAGAGACGTGAAGAGCAATATCGCTCTCTTAATCAACAATTTGTGGTGGACTTAGTATCCTGGAGTCTACCGAACCTAATACTCTTTATGTAAACGATTAAAGGATATACAAGTCATGGGATTATTTGATCGCCTTAGCAGAGTTGTTCGAGCCAATCTTAACGATTTAGTCAGTAAAGCTGAAGATCCAGAGAAAGTCTTGGAACAAGCAGTAATTGATATGCAAGAAGACCTGGTGCAGCTTCGTCAAGCTGTTGCTAGATCGATTGCTACACAAAAACGCACCGAACAGCAATATAACAAAAATCAATCTGAAGCTACTAATTGGCAGCAAAGAGCGCAATTAGCACTATCTAAAGGTGATGAAAACCTAGCTCGCGAAGCACTGGTACGCAAAAAATCATTTGGCGATACTGCCAATAGTTTAAAAGCTCAGTTAGATCAACAGAGTGGTCAGGTAACTAGTCTCAAGCGCAACTTGATTGCTCTAGAGAGCAAGATCTCCGAAGCTAAAACCAAAAAAGATATGCTTCGAGCCAGAGCCAACGCAGCCAAGGCTAATAAACAGCTACAGGATTCAGTGAACAACATGGGTACCAGTAGTGCCATGGGTGCATTTGAGCGGATGGAAGATAAGGTGATGCAGTTAGAGGCAGAGTCGGAATCCGCAGGAGAATTAGGTGGCACAGGCATCGAACAACAGTTTGCAGCATTAGAGGCAGGTAGTGGCGTTGATGACGAACTAGCAGCGATGAAAGCTCAACTATCTGGTACGAGCGCAGAAACTCCTAAATTGGAAGCAGCCGAAACTACCTCCGCTCCCCAAGACGCAGTAATTGATGCTGAACTAGACGAATTGCGTTCTCAACTTGATAAGTCGTAAGCGATCCTGATTTGGTCAAGACATAGTCTTCGCTCATCATGGGAATGGAGGATTTTCCAGCGATTATCCCCCATTCTCGTCTCTTATTTTTTTACCCGCTCATAACAAGCCTCAGCAGCAGCTGATTTTCCTTGACTTTCAAATAGTTTGCCTAAGATTAAATAAGCCCGCGGGAAATCTGGCTTAAGCTGAATTGCATGACGTAGACAGGCGATCGCTCTATCGATCTGACGTTGCTGCAATAGACTTTTTGCCAGACTAAAATATTCTTCTGGCTTGACTTGCTCTGGTTCTAAAGTAAAAGCTTCGTACCAACATAAAGCTGCTTTGGATTGTTTGCCTATTTTGCTATAAACTTTCGCTAAGTTACGATAGGTTTGACTAAAATTTGGCTCAAGCTGTATTGCTTCTTGGTAACAGCTAATCGCTTTTACCCACTGTTGTTTTTGAGCATACAAACTGCCTAAGTTATGCCAAGAGGCAGCATTAGCCGGTTTAGTTTGAGGTGGCTGATTGACGGTTAGTTCGGTTTCCGCTTTCCCTTCTTTAACCTGGGGTAATAGCTTGGGAGTCATGTTTTTGGCTAAAGTAGCCATGGCGATCGCTTTTTTAGTCCGATTAAACCTAGAATGAGACAGCAGTTTTTTAATCGGTTTATCCTTGAGGGATGAATCTTGACTATTTAAATTATGATCGGACAGAGAAATTAGCTGATGATAATAAACTACTGCCTGTTGCCATTCTTCAAGCTCTTCTAACATTGCAACTAACTGTGCTAGTTCCGAGCCTGCTTGGGGATTCAGTTGAACTCCATGGATATAAAAAATACTGGCTTCTTTAACCTTACCTTGTTGGTAAAGCTCTTGACCAAAGCTAAAGTATTCCACTGAGGTTAACTTTTCAGGTTCAAGATTGACTGCTTGGCAAAAACATTCTAGAGCTTGGTTAGTGTCGCCCAATTCTTCCCAAACCTGTGCTAAGTTACGATATGCTCCAGCTAATTTAGGATCGAGAATTACAGCCTGTTGATAATAATCTAAAGCCTGTTGCCAATCCTTTTGTTCAGCGTAAAAACTGCCTAAATTAGCGTATATTGCCGCAGAATTGGGATTAAGTGCCAGTGCTTTAGCATATACTCCCAAAGCCTCAGCTTTCTTGCCCTTAGTCTTAAGAACATTGCCCAAGATTTTATAGGCATCAGCATTATTGGAATCAGATTCCAAAGCATTTTTGCAAGCAATAATCGCGCCTTGCCAATTTTGGGCTTGAAAATAGATCCATGCCTGTTCGACATAAATACGTGCAATTGTTTTTTTTTGCGGCTGATTTGGTTGATCCAATTGATTAGCTGATTGAACCAGAGTGAGAGATTTACCAGAGTGCTGAAAGTTAGTTGTCTTTTTGTCTAGTGAGAGTAGGGTTGAGGATTTTAGATTAGTCTTCATGCAAGAACCAGGAACTAAACAATTCGGCTGTGGAGTTAGCGGTCAAACTCAACGAAAGTTTTAATAAAATCATAAATTGCCATACGTCTTACTACCACTTAAGGATAAGCAAGGCGACACATTTTAACTAACGGTCAATCTTAGCTTACGAAATTGCTAAGTGCCATATTGTCAAGACGTTATTAATTAGAACTATAAAAATGAAACTAGAGTTTTGTATTTAAACAATTTAAGCTTTAGAACACTATTATATAATTCACCACTCATCATTAATTACTCGCTCAAATTTAGCCAAAACTAAGCTCCAATAAGACAAAATGCAATTTGCCCAACGCTTAGAAGCCTTAAAAAGTAATGTATTTGCCGATATGGATCGAGCCAAAACTCAGGCGCAAAACTTAGGTCAAGAAATTATCGATTTATCTCTTGGTTCATCAGATCTACCTGTAGCCAAGCCAACTATCAAGACAATAGAAACTGCTTTACACAATCCCCAGACTCACGGTTATCTACTTCATGCTGGAACCAAAGATTTTCGGGTTGCCGTAGCCAACTGGTATACTAATCGATTTGGTATTTCCGTAGATCCTGAAACTGAGGTGTTGCAGCTGATTGGTTCTCAAGAAGGTACTGCTCATTTACCTCTAGCAATACTCGACCCTGGTGAGGTAGCTTTACTATTAGATCCTGGTTATCCTTCTCATGCAGGAGGAGTTTATCTAGCAGGAGGAGCAATTTATCCCATGCCTCTGTTAGCCCAAAATAACTTTTTGCCTGTATTTGAAGATATTCCTGCTGCTGTTTTAGCCAAATCTAAAATGATGGTGCTTAGCTATCCTCATAATCCCACAACAGCGATCGCGCCTTTAGCTTTCTTTGAGCAGGCAGTAGACTTTTGCCAACAACACAAGTTAATTTTAGTTCATGATTTTCCTTATGTAGATTTAGTGTTTAATGACGAAATTAAGCATAACTGTCATCTTGCTCCTTCCATTCTGCAAGCCGATCCCCAAAAAAACCTCAGCATTGAATTTTTCACTCTATCTAAATCGTATAATATGGGGGGTTTTCGCATCGGTTATGCGATCGGCAATAGCTCTTTAATCCAGGCTTTAAGACAAATCAAAGCCGTAGTCGATTTTAATCAATATCGGGGTATTTTAGATGGTGCGATCTTAGCGTTGTCTGGTTCACAAGCATCGGTGAGTGAAACTGTCAATACTTTTAGGCATCGCCGAAATGTTTTTGTGCAAGCTCTTAATCAAATTGGCTGGCAAGTACCCTCACCTCCAGCCACAATGTATATTTGGGCAAAACTTCCCGAACCCTGGCAAAGTAGCTCGGTTGATTTTTGTACAAAACTAGTAGCTCAAACTGGCGTTGCTGCCTCTCCAGGTGCAGGATTTGGCAAATCTGGAGAAGGATACGTTCGTTTTGCTTTAGTCAAAGATCCCCAAACCCTGCGTCAAGCAGCCTTAAAAATTCAACAATTTCTGATTGCTGAATAAGTTTTACCATGTTTTACCATTCATCATCATAATCGTCTATATCTGGTCTATCTAGGCTGGAATAACTTGTATCTAGCTGTTCTACCCTTTGAGGTGCTTGGTGAGATTCTTCGGGAATATTGCTGAGTTGAACTACCTCTCCTTCAAAACTTTGAGTCAGCTTATCTATAGCTTGTTGTAAGTCATTATCGGCATAATCTTGGCTGAGAGATTCACCAGTTGTTTGAGGAATAATGACGTTGTTTTTGGGGAGGATTGTTGATGTTATGACGGAAGTGTCTTGCTTAGCGGCTGTAATTTTGGCTATATCGCTATCAGGCGAAGGAATATGGTTGTTTTTAGTAGCAGGGTTGACTGGATTGACTGGATTAAGATCAGGGGTAAATTTTTGAGCTACTCGCTCTGGGTTTGATAGGCTGTTTGTTGATTTAACCTGAGCTTCAACTGCTTTTGGCTGAGATGTTTTAAGTTTGCTAGTTGACGACGAAGTTGAATTTATATTTACTGTAGGGTTTGGCATCTCAGCGGCAGAATTGCTGATAGCTGCCATATTTTTGGTTAAAGTATCTTTGAGATTAGCGACTTCTAACTGAACTTTAACTTTGCTTTGACATACTTTAGCAAATGCAGCTTCAATGTTAGAAACTTTTCCCTGATTCAGTTTCTGTAGTTTGGCAGAACTAATCCCGACGATCGCACTCTCGCCATCAAAACTAACCAAATGACACTGCTGCTTGAGCAATGCTTGTGTTGTCGGGGGTTGCAAACAGCTAACAACCTTGCTCCATATCTCTTGATTAGCAACAGGATCTTGCTGTGAGTTATGGGGAATCTCAGCCAATGACTCAGAAGCTGCAACAGATCTGACTGGCGTAGTATTTTTTAAAGCAGCTTTAATATTTGTGGCATTATCTTGCTCAACATTTTGCTCGGTTAATGCTGCTGACTCAGGTAGCCGCTGAGCTGTAAAGGTTGTTTCGGCGATAATGGGCTCAGGTGTAGCAACGTTTACTGAAACATTATTCGGCTGGTTGATTTTTTGAGTTGACTGAGCATTCGCGGTTGATTTGAGGTTGTCGCGAGTAGCTACTGGATTTAGTACCGTTACAGGTTGGTTAGCGATCGCCGTATTTACCTCAGGCAATAATCCTAATAAAGTTACTTCCAACCAGAGGCGAGGTTGAGTAGTCTGCTTTAGTTGAGTTTCGGCATCTCTTAGCTGTTGTTGTCCGCGCAAAATTACAGCAGTATCCCAGTGAGCTGCTTCGATACACAATTGTTGCCAGCAGGTTTCGGTAACAGCGGTTAAATCGAGTCGCTGAGGAGCAGTTTTAGCAATCAGTAAATTGAGATAGAAATTAGCTAAATTCTGCAACACAACTAAAGGCTCTCTACCTCGATCTAGAAGACTACGACACTGTTGTAAAACTGCTAAAGAATTATTGCTATTTATTGCTTGCAGTAGCATTAATAAATCTTGCTCTGGCACAGCACCTACTAGATCCCATACCCTAGCTACAGAAATTGTTTCAGGCAATAAGCTCAATTGATCCAATAAACTTTCGGCATCTCGTAAACCACCGTTAGCAATTTGGGCAATTAAAGTTAGAGCATCATCGGCGATCGCTATCTTTTCAGCATCGGCAATAAATCTTAAATGAGCAGTCATATCAGACAGGGGAATACGCCGATAGTCAAACCGCTGACAACGAGAAATAATTGTCGAAAGGACTCGCTGAGGATCGGTCGTTGCTAAAATAAAGACAACTTGTGGTGGGGGTTCTTCTAAAGTCTTAAGTAAAGCATTAAAGGCTGCCGTACTAAGCATATGACACTCGTCGATTACATAGATTTTGTAGCGACATTGAACTGGGGCAAACCGCGATCGCTCGATGATTTCTCGAATATTGTCTACCCCCGTGTTGCTGGCAGCATCAATTTCCATCACGTCTAATGCGGAACTTTTGGCGATCGCTAAGCAAACCTCACATTTACCGCAGGGATGAGGAGTAGGTTTACTGCTGGACAAACAATTCAAAGACTTGGCTAAAATTCTCGCACTTGAGGTTTTTCCCGTTCCTCTTGGTCCAGTAAATAAATAGGCAGGAGCAATTTTTACTTGTTTTAGGGCATTGCTGAGGGTCAAAGCGATCGTCTCTTGACCAACTAAATCGCTAAAAGTTTGTGGTCGATACTTATGATGAAGAGGTTCGTAAGCCATAGTTAAGGTGTATTTTTCTATTTTACCCTAGTGAGTAGAAAAATATCCCTGTACAATTGAGCAATATTTAGTGAAGTAACTTTAACTTCACTTGTAAAATCAGTATATTTGATCTAAGCAAATGAGTCACACGATTGGGCAAGTCAAGCAGGATAACCAACAGTCAAACTCTAACTCATCTCAGGCAAATCTAGGCTCAGCAAAGTCTGAAGACAATACCTTGAAATCTACTTCTGTTTTATCAGATGCTGATTATGAATTTTTATTCAACCAGCTATTAGAAGGAATTGCTCATGGTTGGCATGATCGCCGAATTGCTAAGTTTTTTATACAGCTAGGCGATCGCGGCAAACAGGCAGACTGGGTGGCATGGTTAGATCGCTTCCAAGGCGAGGCAGCAAGTTTACCAGTTCAGTCTAAGCGTCAGCTAGGAACAACGATGATTCGTTTAGGAGAAATAACTCAATCTACTACCGAAATCAATCAAATCGCCGCAGCATCATATCGCATTGGCAGAGAATTATTGTTGGGCAGCTCTCCAGCAGTGATTTGGGAATACGTTGGACCAGATCTTACTTCCGAGTCTTCTAGATTGCAGCCCAAAACAGAACCAGAATCATCAATTAGATTAACAAATGAGCTTGCAGCTTCTGATTCTCCTACAGTTGAAGAGCAACCTGAGTTTTCTTCTGAGCCATTAGCTCAACTGAGCGAAAATAGCATCAAGGAGGTGATAACGTCTGCTGTACCCGATTCAACTAGCAAAAATTCCCAGAATACCCAAAAATTATCAGAGCTAGCTGAAGCCTCAAATAGTGCCAAGTCTGATGCATCATCGCCGCTCAAACATCCCAATGATCAAGATAATGACCCCGTAGCGATTGATATGCAGCAGGTGATGCAACTAATCCAAAAAGATCAAGAACTAGCACGGCAAATATCCCAAAAACTCAATCTTGCTCAGGTTAAACCACAAGTTACCGAAGTTACTCCTGATGAACTTGATCGATCTAGCCTAGAGCTGATTGAAAGCTGGTTCGAGCTGGGCTTAAAGCAAGTTAGTGCAGGGGAATTCAAAAAAGCGATCGCCTCATGGGAAAAAGCCTTAAATCTTAATCCTAATTTATCAGAAGCATGGCACAATCGAGGTAGTGCTTTAGGTCGTTTGGGTAACTACGAAGCCGCCATCGACTCATTTCAAAATGCTTTGACTATTGACCCACATAACTATCAAGCTTGGAATGACCGCGCCCATGCCCTGTATCAGCTTCAAAATTGGCCAGAAGCAGTTGATAGCTGGAGTAATGCCATCAAAATCATGCCAGGAAACCATTTATTTTGGTATAACCGAGGTTGCGCACTAGAACAGCTGGAGAAATGGCAAGACGCGATCGCCAGCTATGAAAAAGCTTTAGAAATTAAACCCGATTTTCAACCAGGACGTTCAAGATATATTAACCTAGTAGCAGATAATTCTCGTTCAAATTAGCTAAGATGACGGTAATTAATATATCGGGTAAACTTTATTATTCTTGAGATGTAATTTCATCTTCATAATTTAGTTATTATTTTATTTAAATTTTAGGTATCTATGACTGAATCATCGAACAGCACAATGGAAGAAACCAGAATATCCAGCGAAGAAAGAGTAAGTCAATTAAGAGATTTAATTGATACTTTGAGAATCGCTGAAGAGATAGCTGGCAAAGGTTATTTGATTAGCAGTTCCGAACTTGCCGATCTGATGGATATCAATGCAAGTGCTGTCACTAGCAGGGGCGATCACTGGTCTTGGCGCAACTGGGTTGTCTCAAGAGTAAGACGAGAAGGCAATCAAATTTTATGGCAATTAGAAAGGGTTGATTAACTAAAAAATCATGACTTCATCTGTACCTGATAATGAGCAGCTAATAGTTCGTCCTCTTCAACATCGTGACGTGGATGCAATCAATGCTTTGGTGAGCGAATGTGTTGCCAAAGAGACTTCCAAGCGTCTGATAACTATCGATAGAGAACTAGAACAAGTTGGTTCTTGGTATGGACTAAAAAGATTTCTTAGTCTTTTGCCTCGTTCCTACTATCATGGTTGGCGAGTTTATGTTGCCCAACACCATGATGCAGTTTTAGGTCTAATTCAGGTTTCTTCTCTCAACAGTACCCGTAGCACTTGGCGAGTCGAAAGGGTGTTGCTCAACAGCAATTCACCTCAGTTAGAATTACTCAAAACTCAGAAAGAGATTGGTTCACAGTTGCTGCGTCACTGCTTACAGAATATTTGGGAAGCGCGAACTTGGATGCTAGAAGTAAACGTCAATGAAAAAAATCATTTAGCTCTTTATCGAGAAAATGGTTTTCAACCTTTGGCACAGATGACTTATTGGCAGATATCTTCAAAACTAATTGCTCAATTAGCGCAGCAAGATCCTGATTTGCCTAACTTTTTACCCATCAGTAACGTTGACGCGCCAATGCTATACCAGTTAGACTGCGTATCCATGCCTCCTTTACTGCGCCAGGTTTTTGATCGCCATGTTGAGGATTTTAAAACCAGCATTGTCCAAAATGCGGTGAGCCAAATTAGAGTTTGGCTGAATGGTACAGATATAGTTAGCGGCTATGTTTTTGAACCCCAACGTAAGGCAGCAATTGGCTATTTTCGACTTGAATCTTCTAAAGATGGTTCTCGTCCGCATCGAGCGCAGTTAACCGTAAATCCTGCTTATACTTGGCTTTATCCCAAGCTGACTGCTAAAATGGCTCAGATTGTTCAGGAGTCGCTAGATCGAAAACGCGTTTTATCTAATGATCACCAACTATATTCTCAGCCTTTAGAGATAGTTTCTGCCGATTATCAACCAGAAAGAGAAGAGTACTTTAATAAAATTGGAGCTACTTCTGTAGAGCATACTCTTTTAATGTCGCGATCTGTATGGCATAAAATAAAAGAAGCTAAGCCACTAGAAGGATTACAGTTATCAGATGTTCTTCAGGGGTTAAAACCAGCTCGCGCTCCTATTCCATCTCGTATATCTTGGTTAAAATCTTTTTCTAGTTCTTATCAAAATATCGTCAGGCAAAAAAATATCTTTCGTTCTAAATCTAGTCAGTTTGTGAACGCAGAAGAAAGTAATTCTGGCAAATCTTTTAAACCTCCTAATGGTGGCTTGGTTTAGCATTAGCGATGGGCTGATTAAAAATTAACAAGCGATCGCCTAGGAAATAAAGCTTATATTTTTAATAGTCAATATTTACTTTTGGGCATGAAAAAAGTTGCGGCTTTAGGATTAGATGTTGGTAAAAAACGGCTGGGAGTAGCTGGCTGCGATGGCACTGGTTTAATTGCGACTGGTTTAACTACAATTTACCGAACTTCTTGGGCTGAAGATCTTGAGCAGTTAAAAAATATTATCCAAGAAAGAGAAATCAAGATTTTAATTATTGGTCTACCCTATAATTTAGACGGTACTGTCGGATTTCAGGCCAAGCAGGTTCAAAAATTTGCTAATAAAATATCCAGTAGTTTACAGTTGCCGATCGAATATGTTGATGAGCGTTTAACGTCCGTTGAAGCCGAAGCACAACTTAAATCTCAAAAAAACTTTTCTACCCGCAATAAAGGCGCAGTTGACCGCCGCGCTGCCGCAATAATTTTGCAGCAGTGGCTTGATATGCTACGCGTCAAAAGGATGAGAGATGAGGAAAGCACAGACTATAGATAGATAAAGATAATATCTTTGATTTTTTCTCCCTCCTCACCTCATAATTGATCATTCATCCCTTCAACTATATTGGCATCGGATCGGAGATACTAATGTTGGCGATAGGTTGGTTAGTTAGACAATGCCAGTGACAGGTAAACAAATCTGGCTGCTGAGTTTTTAGGGTAATTAAGGCAGGTGCAGCAGGAAAAGGCCAGAGCCGATCAAATACGATCTCGCCATTGTACAAACTAAACTGGAGTAGGTAGGTTGCTGGTAATGCATCTAACGAATCCAATAGTTGCTCTGCCAAAGCATGAAGTGATTTTTGCTGACGTTTTGGTATTCCGACTGGATGTTCGTAGGAGTTAGGCATTGGTCCTTCACCGATCACCTCTGTAAACATCGGTTTATCGGTCATAATGATCGGCAACCACAAGTGACCTAGCCATGAATCACCGACGCTGGTTTTAAATCCTAAATTTTTTTCAACCCAGCGCCTTCTGGCATTGATATCTTTGCAGGCAGAGTAGATTCTTCTTTGGGGAAAATCAAAATAATCTGGTAGCTGAATTGTCAAAGGACAGTATATTGAGTCGTTGTTTTGGTCTATTTTATTAATTTTAGAACTTCTCGACCAAAGAGCGGCAGCAGAGACGATTTCTATAACCTTAGATGATGAATTTGCAATACTACGCTGTAAGGCTTCTACCATCTTTTGGGTTACAGGCGATGCTGAAATTAACTGTCCTTGATCGCTAACTTCAGCATTGATAATAATTACAACTTTTTCCATTCCCCTTCCATAATTATGAGATTTTGCCATAGCTGTTGTGAGCTGAGCCGTGATTTATTGCACTTTTCAAATGCTTGGTGGTTGACTTGCTAGTCTGCCAGCTGTCATTGAGTGAAAAAATAGTGCGTAATATTTGTTGGGCATAGTTGAATTGTCAATCTATAAATTTTGAGCGATCGCTCCTGCCTAAATTTGAAACCCCAGCCCAAAACCTCGGCGTGATTATTATATACGCTTGCTACTTTTAAGCAACTGTTTCCATCAGGAAAGGTTAGACTTTTAAGCAGTACTTATCATAATTGCTTTACGACCAAATCTTCAAGCTAGCAGGTAAATAATTCAACAATCCCAACATAAGATAACAAATTAACCTAATAGTAATGAATTAGCTACTTTAAACTGTAAAGAAAAGATAATTAATTAAATTATGCTTATGCCAACTAAGTCCCTAATTTAGCGATCGCTAAATTAAGTTCCATTAAAAGTTGTTAAGCTCGTGATCAATCGACGGTTCTAGCCAAAGCGATCTAACCTGCGTCAATTCTTAATCAACAATCTAAGGATATATATTAATCAAAACATGGAGCTACTAGAGTATCAAGCTAAAGAATTATTTAAAATGGTAGGTATCCCTATTTTACCTTCTCAGACAATTAAAGATTCAAGAAAAATTAAACAGCTGCAAATTCCCTATCCTGTAGTTTTAAAGTCTCAGGTTAGATCGGGAGGAAGGGGAAAAGCTGGAGGGGTACGTTTTGTAGCCAATACCATTGATGCGATCGCTGCTGCACGCAATATTTTTAATCTATCTATTCTCGGAGAATATCCAGAAGTTATCCTAGCTGAGGCCCACTATAACACTGAAAGAGAGATATTTTTAGCCATTGTTTTAGACTACGACTTGAAATCGCCTGTGTTACTAGGTTCGGCTTTTGGGGGGATGAATGTTGATTTGTTACTGACCAATTTACAGCAGGTGGTAGTTGAGGCGGAATTTTCTCTGTTTTATGCTCGTCGTTTAGCTGCCAAGATGGGTTTATCAGGAAAACTCATTTGCTCGGTGAGCGAAATCATTGCCAAAATGTATCGTTTGTTTTCTGAAAAAGACCTTGACTTGATTGAAATTAATCCGTTAGGAATTAATACTCAAGGCAATTTAATGGCTTTAGATGGCAAAATAACAGTTAACGATTATGCTATGGTAAGACAGCCAATCGTCGAGACTCTAAATTTTTCTGAGCAGCCAAGAAAACCTGAACAAAACTTGAACCAGATTAGCTGGCGTTGGCTCGACTGGGAGCATAAAACGGGCAAAATTGCCATTATTTGTAGTAGTTTTGATTCGGCATTATTAACCTGGGACTTATTTAAACAAGATAAAGTTACCCCCGCTTGCAGCCTGCTACTTGAAAATAGTTTGATTAGCGAGGCTGATAATCTACAGCTGTATCGAGAAAAGTTACGGGAAGTTTTGGCGCAGATAGAGACGATTAAAGGAATTAAAGTAATTGTTCTAAATATTTGGGAATCAGAAGCCGTTAGCCGGGAAATTGTCCAAACTATTATCGACTATTGCCGTGCTGCGGAAGAATCAACTTTACCCGCTAAAGAAGAGCAGGTATTGGTTAACAGTGCTATTGTCTCAAATAGTAGCGATAATCTCGAAGTAAATTATCCTAATGTCAAATCGAATCAAACGCTTCGGGCTACACCTTACTTTGTTTTGCGGTTGTTAAATAAAGATAGTCTTGAGGATTTACCATTAACCGAGAACATTTATCTATCTAGTAATTTAGAGGCAGCAATTTCGGAGGCGATCGCTATGGTTAAATCTAATTAAAAACATTTTGCGCTGAAAGTGGCTACGAGAGAAAGTCGCTCTCTCTCGTAGCCGAGTTAGTGTTTTTTTTGATGTAGCTGCTTTTGTTCAATCTCCCTGAAATTTTTACCCGAAAACTCCGCTCACTGTATGAATTGGTCTCCTCCTCTCCACAAAGTCATTGTTCAAGGAATCACATCCGATTGGGCTGCCTTTTGCGCCGTGCAAATGAAAGCTTACGGTACTGATATTGTGGCGGGAATAAGTCCCGGCAATGGTGGCACAAAAGTAGGAGATATACCTGTATTTGATTTAATCGAACAGGTTCAGACTCAGGTAGACAAGATAGATATTAGCTTAATATTTGTTGATTCCTATCAAGTTCTGGATGCTGCTAGAGAAGCGATCGCAGCGGGAATCAATCAGGTGATCATTTTAACGCCCAAAGTACCGCCTTTAGATACCATTGAACTGATTAGGCACGCTAAGAAAACTAACACCCTAATCTTGGGTCCTGGTAGTGATGGTATTATAATTCCACAACAAGCTTGGCTTGGTAATTTACAGCCTCAGTTTTATCAACCAGGTACGGTAGGTTTAATTACCGCTACTCGGCATCTTGGTTATGAAGTTGCTGCCGAGTTAAATGCGGCTAGTCTTGGGCAGTCAATGGTTGTTAGTTTGGGCGATGAACGTATTGTTGGCTCTAGTTTGACTCATTGGTTATCAATTTTCAATGAAGATCCTAACACGAAGGTAATTGTCTCCATCGGGCAAAGAATTAACGAAACTGAAGAAATTATCGCCTACAGTAAAAATCATGGTTATGATAAGCCAGTAATTTTCTACCTGGCAGGATTAAAAGCCCCGCAAGAAAAAGTTTATGGTGACGCGACTACTATTATTAGCAATCATTTATCTGGTTCAATTCCAGCCGTCAATCGCGATCGCCAAACAGTCAACAAATTGAAGAAAATTGGGATTAAAGTAGCTAATAAACCTAGCGAAATTCCACTCCTGATTCAAAAGGCATTGTCAGCGGCACCATAAGTAAGATTGTAAATCGCCTTGCTTCTAGTTGATAATTTTTGTTACAATCTATACAGAAAATTAAACGTTTATCCTGAATTTAGAATCTAAGTCAATAAATCAGGACGGAATTAGGCATAGCCCGAAGAAACGCGCCTCAAACCATTTCAGCTATTGGAGGCTAATAAAATGAGATTGTTTAAATCGTTTTCTAGTAATCAAAATAAAACCGCCAGCGAGTCATTTAATCCTCAAACCGCAGCAATTCTAATATCCTATGGATTGTCTGGCAAGAAAAACCGCTCTCGACCTACCAGAATAAATCAGCCATCGACTAAATAATTGCTAAGGGCGCGATTCGCGTCTACTACCTACTAATGTAAAATTTGGGCGAGGAACTTTTGTAAGCGTTCTTCTTTTGGGTGGTTAAAAAACTCATCAGGAGTAGTATCAGCAATTAAAGTACCATCGGCTAAAAAGATAATGCGATCGGCAACTTCGCGGGCAAAACCCACCTCATGGGTAACGCAAACCATAGTCATACCTGATTCTGCCAAACCTCTCATGACATCCAATACTTCTCTGACCATTTCTGGATCGAGTGCGCTGGTAGGTTCGTCAAACAGCATTACTTTAGGCTGCATGGCTAAAGCATGGGCGATCGCTACTCTTTGTTGTTGTCCACCCGAGAGTTGACCTGGATACTTATTTGCTTGATGGGCAATACCAACTTTTTCTAATAACTGCATGGCATTTGCTTTGGCTGCGGATTTAGACAAGCCTCGCAGGTGAATTGGACCTAAAGTAATGTTTTTAAGTACTGTAAGATGGGGAAACAAATTAAACTGTTGAAATACCATGCCCACTTCTCGGCGCAATAGTTCGATTCCTTTTTGGTTATGAGCGATGAGAGTGCCATCAATTTCAATACTGCCTTTTTGATAGGGTTCTAAACCGTTAAAGGTGCGAATAAAAGTAGATTTACCTGAACCTGAAGGACCCATTAACACAACAACCTCACCTTGATTGATGGTTGAGCTTACTCCTTTGAGAACGTAAAAACCATTATCGTACCATTTCTCTACATCACGGGCGACGATAATTGGTTGATCTAAAGTAGCCGTATTTGATGAGTGCGATCGCGGTTGAAAGTTAGTCATTTATATCCTCAGTTATTAAGTATCAGTAACTAAATCTTGCGGCAGAGGTTCGCCAAACCACTTTAGGTAATTTCTGGTAAAGAAGATACCCACTAGATTAAGATGAAAGAAATAGTGAGCAAGAGGAAGAAAACTGAAGTTCAAAACTAGAAATACATCCTTAACTCCGTCCCAAATCGAA
>JBHJNW010000100.1:0-11533 GCA_050330395.1 Pleurocapsa sp. | reverse complement strand
TTGTTCGAGGGAAATTTGATACAAACATTGATAGATATTTAGAGGTGATAAATTAGGTTGATTTTACTATTATCTCAGCCCTTTTATTACCTTTTTTCTTATCATTCAACATTTCTGGTTTGGAGTGATGCTAAATTTTTTTCCATCATCATTTACACCTGCAAAAGTTTTAATCAACAAGCAGCAATTGGCTTTACTCAAGAATACTTTATGGTGTCAGAACAAAAAATAGTCAGTGCATCATTCTGATATTTCGTTTAAAACTCAACCAAAAATAATCGTAGCTGCTAATAATTTTAATGGTTATCCAGCAAATCAAGCGATCGCTATTATGGTTCGCTGTAGGAATTATTATCTTGATTATATTAAGCCGATTAACTCTTGCGCCAAACTACACGCCACAACGAGCTAATTCGATAAAAGGAGTTTGGCTAAGTCATTTTGGCAGTGCTTTTTTGACCTATACTACCTTGACAGATAATGCGTTTCATCAGCTATCTCGTCTGAATTACAATCGAGTTTATGTTGACGTTTACAACGGCGGGACAACTTATTCTAGTAAATATGCACCGAGAAACTATCTTTTGTCTCTACCTTTTACTAATCCTTTAAAGACGGCTATTTCAGAAGGTAAACGTCAAGGTTTAAAAGTTTATGCCTGGTACGAACATGGCATGATGACTTTTGCCAACGCCAGATTAGCACAGCAGCATCCCGACTGGGTTTTGACTACCAGCAGTAACGAAAAGCTGATTGACAATCATTGGTGGTTAGATCCCGATAATCCTCAAGTGCAGCAATATTTCATTAATTTATTTACCGAAGTTGCAGCATCCTACCTCGAACTTGACGGTATCCAGGTAGACGATCATTGGGGAATACCAATTCAGTTTGGCAATAAAGCCGAGGCGATGACAGAATTAACCCGCCAAGTTGTTGAAGCAGTTAGAAAAGTTAGACCAGACTTAATTATCTCTCTATCCCCTAATCCCTTAGGATTTTCTCAAAAAAAATATTCTCAAGACTGGCTAGCCTGGCTGAAAGCGGGACTAATCGACGAATTAGTGATGCAGCTTTATCGCTCAACTAGCTTAGAAGTTGCACTGGCGATCGATAATTCTATTTTACCTAAAGTAAGTAAGTATGTGGACGTTGCAGTAGGCATTTATGCAGGCAGTTTAAAAAAGCAAAAGTCTTTGGCAGAAATTCAACAGCAAATAACTGTAGTTAAGCAATACGGTTACGGCTACGTTATCTTTCCCTGGGACACCTCTTTAGGAATACTTCGCTTAGCTAATAGTCAAGAAAAAGAGAAGTATTTGGAGGCAATTTAAAGTATGGCGTTGGTGAATCCAGCTATGAAGTACAAAATATTTCGGTTCGTAGCTAATAGCTATTAGCTATTAGCTTCAATTAAGATTTTCAAATTACTCAGATTGCCAAAAGTCGGTCGAGGCGAAATCTAATAATGAATCGTACCATCAGGCATAATTGTTTCTGTAAGTATTGCCTTGTTAAAAATTGTATCTTCAATATCTGCCCCAGTTAAATTAGCTTGACCAAGATTAGCGTTAGTTAAGTTTGCTCCCCGAAGATTTGCTCCCGATAGATTTGCGCCTGTCAGATTGGCTCTAGTTAAATTTGTACCTCGCAATTTTGCCTGCTGCAAGTCAGCGCTTTGAAGGTTAGCGTAGCTTAAGTTTGCCCAACGCAAATCGCAGCCAACCAAGCTAGCTTGAACTAAATTACTAGCCAGAAAATAGCTATAGCTTAGATGAGTAGCGATCGCCTTGACCCGATATAGGTTAGCCTGATAAAAACTAGCAGACTGCAATTCCGCTTCAAAAAAGTTAGCCCCCGCTAAATCTGCCCGATCAAAACTAGCCTTAACTAAATTTGTCTCACTTAAGTTAGCTCGATTTAATTTAGCCTCCATAAAGTTAACCTGGGGAAGTCTGGCTTGTCGAAGAGAAGTGCCAATCAAGTTAGCCTGACTAAAGTTTGCCCCTCGTCCCATAACCGATCTAAGATCTGAACCAATTAGATTAGCCTGATAAAAATCCGCATCGATCAGATAAGCCGACTGTAAATTTGCTCCTGTCAAGTTAGCCTGTTGCAGATTAGCATCAATTAATTCTGCTGCTGGTAAATTTGCCCCTGTCAGATTGGCTTTTGATAGCTGTGCGCCAGTGAGATCCGCTCCTGATAAGTTGGCTTTAACTAAATAAGCTTTTGATAAGTTAACGCCATGAAGATCGGCATTAATTAAATCAATTTCTGGTTGATGATGACTATCTAGCCAGTTCAGCCAACTAGCTGCACCTTGTTTTAGTTTAGTTAGATGCTGAATATTTGCCACTTATAATACTTGCCCGCGATCGCTTATGCTTAATTTCTTTACCTATTATCCTTGTTAAACAGACAGATCTAAACATCAAAATTAAATAATCCTGACTGTTAATTTTGTCTCCTGCCAACTATTCGTTCTTCTTATGAGTAAAAGTTTCTCTACCACTCACGCTTTCGATAGCTGCTAAAGCTGCTGCCGAACCTGCCATAATATCTCTTTCTTCCCCACCTAAATACAGTCTGCCAAAGCTACCGATTGCTGTTACCTTAAGTATGTTAATTAATGCTGCTTTCTCGGCTTCGTTAGCGGCAAGAGAGGCATAAGCTGCTGGCTGTACCTCTAAGACATATAGGGTTTGACCTTCTAATAACATCTGTCCACGACAGTCGCGATTAACCAGCTGTGCCTGATATGCGTCGATGTTGCGGATAATTTGACTAGAAACTACTTGGGGTTTAAGTCCATCTTGTTGCTTTACCCCTAACGCGTCTAAAATTGCCCTACCCGCTGCTTTGACTTCTCCTTGTTTACTAGCATGAATTTCGAGAAGCCCATATAATCTCTCAACAAACTGAACTCCTGGGCGAACTACCGCCGATTTGAGGGCAACATCGGTAATGCGATTAATCTCAATCCCTGGCGATATTTCAATCCACAAAGACGCATCTCCTGGTAGGGGCAAAAATCCAGATGCCACAGTGCCAATATAGGCTGCGTGCTGTAACTGTAAGCGATCTAAGTAGACATAGCTGCGAAGTTCTACACCCAAAATCTCATCCCTCTTTTCCCATTAAATTATTTGAGTTATTATTTAAACCATTCTCCAGCTAAGCAGTTTGTGTCCGCAGTTGTAAAGAGCGTAATTAATTTTTCAGCCTGATTTGATTAATTTTGTTCGGTAAAAATTACTTATTTTGCTATATTTGCTGTCAATCTTAGTTGCCAACAATAGAGAATAATTCTCAGAATATGTTTCACCTTAAGCTAAAATACTTGAGCTTCTTGGTAATTTTTTTTGACTTTGAGCAAACAATCGCTTTTGATTTATTAAGTAGAGTGTTTAGATAGTTGTGTATATATAAAACTGCATCCTGATTTTTAAGTTTAAGTATCTTTTATGAATGTCCCAAATATAAATCCTTTCTTATTTGTAACTGATTTAGACAATACTTTAGTTGGTGACGATACTGCGTTAGTCGAACTCAACCAAAGATTAGCTAATCATCGTGAACAATGTAACAGTAAAATTGTTTATGCTACTGGGCGATCGCTCTATCTATACCGTTTATTGGCGGAGGCGAAATCTTTACTGCCTCCAGATGCCTTAATAACCGCTGTGGGTACGGAAATGTATTTCGACCAAAATCAGTCACAATATGACCCAGAATGGGCAGAAATTTTGTCTCAGGGGTGGAATCGCGAGGAAATAGTCGCGATCGCCAGTGAATTTAAACAGCTACAGTCTCAGCCAAATTCAGAACAAAATCCGTTTAAAATTAGCTACTATTTAGCCGAAGCAGTCGCTTCAGAAACTCTTTCTCAACTAAGATCTGCTTTAAGTGAGCGGGGTTATGAGATTAAATTAATCTATAGTGCTGGTCAAGACTTAGATTTATTACCCAAAAATGGTGATAAAGGTTTGGCAGTACAATTTCTGCGACGCAGATGGGATATTTCCCCTGAAAAAACCGTTGTTTGTGGTGATTCGGGCAATGATATTTCTATGTTTAGAGGAGAAGAAAAGGGTTTAATCGTCGGCAACGCTAAACCAGAGTTGCTAAAATGGTACGAAGCTAACAATAGCGATAACAATTATTTAGCTAGATCTGCCTGTGCGAGAGGCATTTTGGAGGGTTTACAGCATTTTGGCTTTTTGTAGCTATTGAGCAATTTAATGCTTGACCACTAATAAGCTGCTTAAGCAGAAATTTGTGCTACGGCAATAGCGTTAATTTTGGGGTGGCGATCAAATAATACTTTAGGACGTAATAAAATTTTGAACAGTAGCCAAAGAGAATATAGTTCTCCTGGAGAATTTCTTCTTTTCCACTGTCCAGGGCGACAAAACAACAGGGCAATAAGCTTTCGTTCTTGTTCTAAAGTTAAAGAATTAAAATCGACGCTAATCGTATAAAATTCTTCGCTTTGGTTGATGGCGGTGATATTGCCAGTTAGGTTAATCTCTTCTTCTAAGATTGAGATAGATACGGGTATTGCTTCATGTAGCATGAGTTGACTAATTTTTGCCTGCGTTAAAGAGATATCTGCCCCTACTTCAGAAATACAATTGGTAATGCCCCAGTAGGTTTGTAATTCGCCATCTGTATTTAAATCTAATTTGATTGTTCGTCGCAGGTTAAACCACTCATTTACTTCTGGTTTAGGAACATCTAATAAAATTAACAACGCTGCCCCGATGGTCACTAAGTTATAGGCACTCCAGATCCAACCAAGGTTTAAACCTGGCATTTTTTCTGCCATTTCCAAAGAATCTGGCATCGCGGTTAAGACATAGGCATAGAAATTTGACCAAAGACTAATCGCCGTCAAGCCAAACAAAATTAATAAAGGAAAAGCTAATTTCCAGTTAAAGGAAAAGCGATCGCTTTTAGTACCTTTAGGTGTGACTTTAAAACCGGTAGAAAAGGGATTGAGCATCACCTGAATCACAGTTACTGCTAGCGGAAATGCTAAGACTAAACCATAAATACCAGATAGAATAGCCGATCGCGATCGATAATTAAGCCAGGAAAAAACCGTCAGCTGAGTGATGTAATAGGGTAAAAAGAAAAAGAGAAACTCGTCGGTAGTCGCCCGTACGGGAATAACATTTAAAAAGGCATAGGCTAAAGGCATTAGCAGGAAAAAGACGCTAGCAAGACTGGTAAACCAATGCAGCAAACCTTCTAAATGAGCTAATCTTTGTAAAGGGTTTAAGCCAGGAATAGTTAAGGGATTAGATTTAATAAAAAATGCCTGTAGTGTTCCTCTAGCCCATCGTAATCTTTGGCTAGCATGAGCAGCAATATTTTCCGCAGCTAAACCAGCACTCAATTTTTCATCAATATACGCTAAATGATAACCCTGGGCAGATAAACGTATTCCCGTAAAGTAGTCTTCACTCAAAGAATCCGTCACAAAACCACCGATCGATTCCAAAGCCTTGCGTCGCACAACGAAAGAAGTTCCTACACAAACCACGCTTCCCGCCCCGTCTTTGATTGGCTGTAGCTGACGGTAAAACACCTCTTCTTCTGGGGTAAGAACGTTTTCTAAGCCCAAATTGCGGGCAATCGGGTCGGTATTGTAAAAGCTTTGCGGAGTCTGAACTAAAGCTAAATTAGCATCTTGAAAAAAGCCTAAGGTTCGCTGTAAAAAATTCTGCGTCGGGATAAAGTCTGCGTCAAAGACAGCAATGAATTCGCCATTAGTTACAGAAATAGCATGATTAACGTTTCCTGCTTTAGCGTGATCGTTATGGGAGCGAGTTAGATAGCGACAGCCCAATTCCTCGGCTAATTGAGCAATCTCAGCGCGTTTCGTATCATCTAATAAATAAACAATCTTTGGTTCATAAGCGATCGCCTGACAGCCAATTATTGTCCGACGCAAAATAAACGCTGGCTCATTGTAGGTAGGAATAAATATATCCACAGAAGGTTTAAAAGTCCCCGCAATTACTGGTGCGGATAAGATATCTACTTCCCGCTGGCGATTTTTTACCTTGAGCATCAAAAACAGTTGCAGGCTGCTGTTAAACAGCACAAACATTTCCCAGGCAAACAAGCTGATACTGAATGTTCCATTTAAAGGGCCGCTAAGATTTAAGGTGGCAAGCGATCGCCATTGAACATAGCGGATAGTCAAAATCAATAAAATAGCCACGACAATCAATCTTGACCAAGGGCGAGGTTCGGGCGAAACTTTGGTAACGATAAATATCAGCATAAAAATCATGATCGATGGTATCAGCAAGAATCGACTCATAACCATCGGCACTTCCACCCACATCGGTGGCTGTTGCTGCAATAGATTCAAATAAGCAAAAATATCGGCGATCGTCCCATAACCAATCGCCCATAAGATAGCAATTCCCGCTGCTAATAAGACCATTAAGACCAACAGTAAAGTAGCTAATTGAGGCTTAATAGTTTTAGTCGGGCTTTGATTAGTAGACATTTAAAAACAATTGAATTTAATGATCAATAGCGATCTCGCTATCTTAAGCTATCTACTATTTAAATTTAGCTTTCTCCAAAAATGCGCTCAATTTAGAATATATAGGACATAGATGTGTAATTCTTCGGGATTTTTTAGCCAAATAATCCAGTCTAATTACTATAGGTTTTAATTAAAATGCCCACAAAGGCAAACAAACCTGTAAAAAATATCGATATTGCAACTACCAAGGCTAGAGAAGAACGGGATTTATAGCGATAATTTTCATGCTGAATATGATATAACTCTTGACGATGTTCTAAGGCAGCTAAAATAATGGCACAGGTGCCAATACCAATAAAAGAAAGTCCCAAAATTCGCGTCAAATGTGGCGGATCGTCGATATAGTCATAGACTACCGATTGTTGCAAAGCTGTAACTATGCGATCAACCCCAAAACCAAAGCTAATTAGAGACAAGCAGGTACGTATCCAAGCCATCAAAGTACGCTCAGCAGCAGCACGGTTACGTTCTTTAGCTAACTCGGTATTGGTACTTGGCTTATTATTGGTCATGGCGGTATCAGACTAACTACAGCAGTTCACTTCCTATTTATGATAAATAACTAGCAGTAGCACGTAAACAAAGTAGGTTGTGGCGACCAACTAACTTATTAAGTATCAGTTCAAGTTAATTTTATTTATACCGAGTCACTCAACAGCAGATGAAAATTTTTATCAGTACGGGAGAAGTTTCAGGAGACTTGCAGGGGGCAATGCTAGTCAAAGCTCTTTATAAAGCTGCCGTTGAGCGCAATTTTGATTTAGCAATTGCTGGTTTGGGTGGCGATCGCATGAAAGCAGCGGGTGCCAATATTTTGGCTGATACGGCAGCGATCGGCTCAATGGGGTTGATCGAAGCGATCCCGTTTATTCTGCCAACCTTGAAAATTCAGAATTTAACCAAAAAATATCTTAAACAGAATTCTCCTGATATTTTAGTCTTGATTGATTATCCTGCTGCCAATTTAGCCTTAGCTAGCTATGTCAAAAAACAGCTGTCGCAAATACCAGTGGTTTACTATATTGCACCTCAAGATTGGGCAGTACCAATGTTAAATAATGCACCCAAAATTGCTCAGTTTGTGGACAAATTACTGGCAATTTTTCCTCAGGAATATGAGTATTTTCAGCAAAAGAAGATTGATGCTGTTTGGATCGGACATCCCTTACTTGATCGGATGCAGCAAGCCCCTGATAAAAATCAGGCAAGATTAAACTTAGGACTACAATCAGCAGATCAGATTGTCACCCTCATACCAGCTTCTCGTCAGCAAGAAATTAAGTACCTTTTGCCAGTCATGTGTGAAGCCGCCCAGCAGATTGCCCAGCAAATTCCTGAAGTTAAGTTTTTGATTCCTGTTTCCTTACCTAGCTATCGTTCGGCAATTACCTCAGCAGTCAGGAAATATAACCTACCGGCACAGATTATCGATGGCAAAACTCTCGATGCGATCGCCTCTGCCGATCTGGCAATTACTAAATCAGGCACAGTTAACTTAGAAATTGCTTTATTAAACATTCCGCAGGTGGTTGTCTATCGAATTAATCCTCTCACTGCTTGGATTGCTAGGAGAATGGGCTTTTCAGTACCATTAATGTCGCCGCCAAATTTAATTGTCAACCGCAAAATCATCCCTGAATTACAGCAAGAAGCTGTTACCGCTGATAATATTACCACCGAAGCGATCGGGCTATTATCTAATCTCCAAATTCAACGAGAAATTAGCGCAGGCTACCAGCAAATGCGATCGCTTCTAGGTTCGGTAGGAGTTTGCGATCGCGCTGCCCAGGAAATTATTAATTTAGCTAATCAAATAACATAGTAGGCTTGTAGATTTTTTAAAGACTGCTAGGTTAAAGCCGCCGTTAACTAGCTCAAATAATCGATCTTCCACCAAAAATCACAAGATGATGTAGCATTACTGGTGAGATTTTGGGGATAAAAGTTTATGGAAAAGCGCAAAGTTGGCTTATTGTTCGGTGGTTGTTCAGGGGAACATGAGGTATCGATCGCTTCGGCAAGGGCGATCGCCTCGGCTTTAGAACAAGCTGAAAACCAGTTTAAATACGACATCCTGCCAATATACATCGATAAAAGCGGTACTTGGCAATCTAGCAATCTAGCTCAACAGGTATTGAATTCGGGTGAACCTCTACAGTTAACGGAGATAGAAACTACGGCAGGCAGCGAAAACGCAAGCAAACTGACAGCCAGGGGTTTTTCTGCTTTATCTTCTCCAGGACAAAACTTCAGCTATTGTGAAATTGATGTCTGGTTTCCTGTTTTGCATGGCCCTAACGGGGAAGATGGTACAGTACAAGGTTTACTTAGTTTAATGAACCTTCCTTTTGTTGGTTCGGGAGTACTAGGTTCAGCTTTAGGAATGGATAAGATTGCCATGAAAATGGCGTTTACGCAAGCAGGATTACCCCAAGTAGATTATGCAGGGGTAAACAGATCGCAAATATATTCAAATCCTTGTATTTATCCCAAACTCTGTGATGATATTGAGGCAAAATTAGGCTATCCCTGTTTTGTCAAACCCGCTAACCTAGGTTCTTCGGTAGGAATTGCCAAGGTGCGATCGCGCGCCGAATTAGAGTCAGCTTTAGACAATGCAGCAAGCTATGACCGTCGTATAGTAGTCGAAGCAGGAATTAATGCCAGAGAGATTGAATGTGCCGTATTAGGTAATGACCATCCCCAGGCTTCTGTCGTCGGAGAAATAACCTTTGACAGCGATTTCTATGATTATGAAACTAAGTACACCGAAGGCGCAGCCCAACTACATATTCCCGCCAATATTCCTCAGGCGATCGCTTCTCGCATCCAAGAAATGGCAATTGCTGCCTTTATGGCGGTAGATGCAGCAGGATTAGCGAGAGTTGACTTCTTTTATCGCGAAGACACAGCAGAGATTTTTATCAATGAAATCAATACCTTACCTGGCTTTACTGCTACCAGTATGTATCCTCGACTTTGGGCGCACAGCGGAGTTTCCTTTCCCGAATTAGTTGATCGCTTAGTTAGTTTAGCCATAGAACGTTATCGCGCGAACAGTAACTAATTACCAGCCAAACTAAAAGTCAAAACAACAGCAATCTGGGTTAATCTGAAGTTTGTTTTTGTAACCAAATACGCAGGAGATTATGGAACGCACTTTTATTATGATCAAGCCTGATGGCGTGCAGCGTCATCTAACAGGAGAAATTATTCATCGCTTTGAATCTAAAGGTTTTACATTAGTGGGACTAAAAATGATGCAAGTTTCCCGTGAACTAGCCGAAAAACACTACGACGTTCACAAAGAAAGACCCTTTTTCAAAGGCTTGGTTGAATTTATCATTTCCGCTCCCGTAATTGCGATGGTTTGGGAAGGGGAAGAGGTAATTGCTGCTGCTAGAAATATTATTGGCGCAACTAACCCTGTCGCCGCTGCCCCTGGTTCAATTCGGGGCGATCTGGGAGTTAGTATCGGACGCAATCTAATTCATGGTTCTGATGCGGTGGAAACTGCTCAGGCAGAAGTTGCTCTTTGGTTCAATGAATCAGAGTTAGTCGACTGGGAACCAGTAAGAAAATCTTGGCTATATGAATAAAATAATCGCTATGAAAGTGATTAAGCTTACTCAGGTTACTTAATAGATGGGGATTAGGGAACAAAGCAATTAAATTTCTTCATCCTTAATCCTCGTCTTCATCATCGTCATAATCTTGATTAGCCAAAGCAAATAAGCTACAAATCGCGCAGGTCATCATTCCTAAAGCGATCGCCCAACTGCTGCCCCCAAAGCTAATATCAGTTAACCAATTAGTGAAGACTCCCGCAACTAGAAAAGGCACAATGCCAAACACCGAAGCATAAAACGCATTCTGGGATTCTCTGGCAGAACGAGTTGACTCAAATTCTTCGGTAGACGTATACAGCCAGCCCTCTGCAAAGTTAAACCATCGCTCCAATTGATTACTAACCCATTTTTTGGTTGAATCCAGACCGATATAAAGAGCTAATGACCAAATACAGCTACCTGCCAAACTTACCGTGTCTACTTCAAAAGAAAAGGGAATAATATCTATTCGCATAATATTTATCGCTACTTAATTTAAATGTATCTTAATTAGTCTGAAGAATTTTGAATAATTTCAACAAAACTTTAAAATCCCGTTTTTAAGTTCAGCAAAATTACTGAGTCATGATTATTCTTTATTTCATTAAGTAGAAAAAGAATCTAAAATAAGAATAATATTAGTATTAAGTTCCATAGTAAATTTTTAGCAACTGTACTAAGTTACTGATTCTATTGCTTGATCGTAAATCTAAAAGGAGTTATTAAAACAGATGACAGAAGCTACGAAAACTATAGAAAGAGGAATTCAACTAACCCCAACAGCTTTTAAACATATTAAAATGCTGCAAGAGCAACAAGGAAAAACGCTTTGTCTGCGAGTCGGTGTTCGTCAGGGAGGATGTTCGGGAATGTCTTACATGATGGACTTTGAAGAACCAGAGAAGATTAGCGACAGCGATGAAGTATTTGACTATGATGGGTTTCAAATTGTTTGCGATCCCAAAAGTCTTCTATATCTCTATGGTTTAGTTTTAGACTATAGTAACGCGATGATTGGTGGTGGTTTTGAATTTACCAACCCCAACGCTGCGCAAACCTGTGGTTGCGGTAAGTCATTCGGCGTATAGAAATTTTGTAGACATATCGGTATAAATAAATATTTTCTTAAGACAGACTGCATATAGCCAATCTGTCTTTTATTGTTTTAGTCAGCAAAAATAGCCTTCAAATTAATACCAATTCTCAAAAGTGACTATTGTTGATTCAGATCGCCTCATCATTACTGCCAAGTATCTAATTGTTTCTACTGCCTTGATCTTGAGCAGATACAAAGCTTGAACCTTGGCATAACTTAAAGCGTTTTTTTGCTTCTTCATCAAAGATTTTAAACTTG
>JBHJNW010000099.1:0-35031 GCA_050330395.1 Pleurocapsa sp. | reverse complement strand
TAATTGTGGTTTCACTCCACATAAACGTTTAAACTCTCTTGTTTTGAGCTTTTTGATTGCTTCGTAGGTCATATTTGGTTCGCGATCGCCCTTTTATCCTACTTTTCTCATTTTCTAACGATTCATGCAAGAGGTCTAGTGAATCCTTTACACTATCCTTTGGCTATTTTAGCAGGAGGAATTACTTTAGTCGTAGGAATACGCCTAATACAGCTATCTAGTTATATTACATTACCTACAGCAGCGGCGATCGCAGTAGGATTTGCTATTCCTCTAAGTAAAAAAGCAACCCAACGAATTAACATTGATAATCCTGGATTAGCTAAAGAAATACACTCAGTAAAACAGCAGGGTAAACTATTAGCTAAAAAAGCCGAAGAGTTACGCACCGAAGCCCAGCAACTTTTAACCTCGGCAACACAATTAGAACTATTTGCAGCAGTGGAATATGCTTGTGATCGCGTCTTAGAATTACCAGGCAAAATCGAACGGCTATCACTATAACCCTAATATAAATTTGGAATTAAAATTCCAAGGTTCTCAAGATATAGCTAATAATTACATCGCTCAAAAAAATGACTTTCAAGCTAATATTTTAATCCCTGCTAACGGAGAGATTTTAACAGAACTAGCTAGTCGCTCGAAGGCACAAAATAATCGCGATGCTTTTTATGACCAACCAAAAGCGATCGCCAAAACTATTTTAGTTGGAATCGCCTGGCAAGAAAGAGGTAAAATGCTGTTCCCCGATGACAAGTTCTCCTGGTCAAAAATAGAACAGGCAATGCAACAAAAAAACTGGTCAAAGATTGGGGGCAAAGCCGACTGGGGTAGCTTCGATTTTATAACTACTAATCCTACCCGTTCTAATAGTGGTCAGTTAACTTTAGATTTATGGCTGCAATCCCGAAATATTAGTTTATATAGTTCCGAAGCAGAATCGCTAGTTGCTCTAATCAAACAGTCAGTCTATCAGCCACCCCGCTCTACAGACATTTTACTACAGGAATTTATTACCCGTGGTGCTAATGATGGCGATTTGGCAATGGTCTATGAAAGTATCGCTCTACATCGTTGGTCACAAGCAACCACAACTCAAGGACAACCTTATCGCATTTATTATCCTGATGTTACCACCGAAACTGTAGCTACCGCTGCGATTATGCAACAAAATACCGCTGAGAGCGTTGTTGAAGCAGCAAACAAATTTGTTGAATATCTAACTCAACCAGAACAACAAAAAGTGCTAATCCAGTATGGATTTCGTCCAGTTATTCCTGGAATAGATTTAGCCTCAGTTCCTAGTAGTCCTTGGTCACAAAATATTCCTGGAGCGATGCTAGATCTTGCCATAACTACTCAACAGTCTCCTAGTACTCAGCAAATTGCTGAGATCCAACGTCTATGGAGTCGATCACGCTAAGATCGTCTTTGACCCTAAATTTATATTCATTCTTTTGATTGACAAAAAAATATCGGTCGCTGATGACCGATTGATTAATAATTTATTAAGGTAGTATTTTAATAACTGAAACATGACTAATAACCAACAAAAAATAGTTAAAAGCCCGTTTATTTTTAAACAGTCATAATATCTTTCTCTTTTATAGCCAACAAATCATCAATTTTTTGATTGAAACTATCGGTAACACTTTGAATTTCATCTTGTAGGTCTCTAGATTCATCTTCGGAAATGTCGCTGCTTTTTTCTTGTTTACGGATTTCATCGATCGCATCACGACGAATATTACGAATTCCTACCTTACCTTCCTCGGCTAACTTTCCTGCTGTTTTTACTAACTCTTTACGACGCTCTTTGGTCAAAGGAGGAATATTCAGCCTAATTAAGTTTCCGTCATTGCTGGGTGTCAAACCAATATCAGAAAGAGAAATCGCTTTTTCAATCTGACCCATGCTGCTTTTGTCATAAGGCTGGATCATAATTGTCGTTGCGTCGGGGGTACTAAGGTTGGCCAAAGATTTTAAGGGAGTCTCCGAGCCATAATAATCCACCATAACGCGGTCTAATAAAGAAGTGCTTGCTCTTCCTGTACGAATAGTGTTGAAAGACCTTTGAGTCGCTTCAACCGTCTTTTGCATACGTTCTTTTACTTCAGATAACTTCACAGTTTCCTCCTACAATAGTGCCAACAGATTCTCCTTTGGTCGCACGCATAATATTACCGTTAACTGAAAGATCGAAAACTAAGATAGGAATATTGTTTTCCTTACACAGAGCGATCGCTGTACTGTCCATCACCTTTAACTCTTTGGTTAGGACATGGTTATAGGTCAAACTTTGATAGCGATGAGCATTTTCGTTTTTCACTGGGTCAGAATCATAGATTCCGTCTACCTTAGTGGCTTTAAAAATAATTTCTGCATCGATCTCTGCCGCTCTTAAAGCAGCAGTAGTATCAGTCGTAAAAAAGGGATTTCCCGAACCTGCACCAAAGATCACAACTCGACCTTTCTCTAGGTGACGAATAGCTCGACGGCGAATATAAGGTTCAGCCACTTCCTGCATGGAAATTGCAGTTTGTAACCGATTGGAAATGCCTATTCTTTCTAGAGCATCTTGCAAAGTCATCGCGTTCATCACAGTCGCAATCATGCCAATATAATCAGCCGTTGCTCGATCCATTCCCGCAGCAGAGGCTTTCATTCCGCGAAAGATGTTTCCACCACCAACAACAATGGCTACCTGGACTCCACTTTTGACTACATCTGCCACTTCCTGAGCAATCTTGGCGACTACCGCAGGATCGATACCGTAGCCTAAGTTGCCCATTAAGGCCTCGCCACTTAATTTTAATAAAACCCTTTGGTAACTCATTCCTAGAAAAGTAAACCTCAATCTTTCTTGTTATTTACCTCCCCATAACATAGCAGTTTTCTGTACTTTGTCATTAAAAAAGCTTTCAGCCAATATCAGGTAGCAAAGTGTATTTTGATACCCTAACACTGGAGAGCGACTTATTGAGGTCGCCAATTAATATTAGTACCGACAGGCGTTACATAATCTTTGGTAATTGTCCGTCCCCAAAGCATGGCCGAAATGCTATCACGGAGATAATGCTGGTTAACTTGTTCTACTGATTCGGCACAATCATCAATTCTGCCCTGATAACAAATTACGGCATCGCTATTTAACAAATAAACCGTAGGTAAAACTTTAGCTTTGAAAGATTTAGCAACATCTTGGTTAGAGTCTCGCAAATAAGGAAAGTTAAGCTGTTGTCTTTGAGCGTATTGTCGCATGGCTTCCATGGTCTGGGCAATTGGCTCGGAACGATAGTCAGAATCTATGCCTATGATGGTAAATTTTTGTTCCCCAAAATCAGTCTGCATTTGCTTGAGACGTTCTATATATTGATTGACTGCTGGATCGTTGCCCATAAAGACCACAGCGATCGCCTTAAATTTTCGACGATAGCTGCTTAAATGGTAAACTTCTTGGTCAATACCAGGAATCTCGAAATCGGGGGCATAATTACCTATCGTATTCATAAATACTTTTTCCTATCAAAAGTTTCCAATAACATATAGAACAGCAGAAAATCTGTCTACAAGCAACCAATTTTATCAATTTTAATTGAGATTTGACTGTGAGCGAGATCTTATTGCGCTATTTAAGTTACGGAAGACAAGGCTTCTTTAGCATTCACTAATTTCTTGGACAACTTAAGAGTTGACTATAGCCAATCAATTTGTAAACCAATTTAGCAGCTATAAATTCTGATACTACTGAGTCTGATGTTGGTGCTAATTCCATCACGTCGCAACCTATTACCTGATGTTGAATAAATATTCTTTGCAAAAATTTGTTTAGCTCATACCAGTTTAAGCCACCAGGTTCAGGAGTTCCTACTCCAGGCATTAGACTGGGATCTAGTCCATCTAAATCGATGGTGATAAAAACTTTTTCGGTTGATATATTAGCGATCGCCTGCTCGCTCCAGTCTGAATTGCGATCAATATCTTTTGCCCAAACTACAGGTATCTGCTGCTGCTTAATTAACTGCGCTTCTTCTAAACAAATACTGCGAATACCTATAGGAAGAATTGGTAGTCCCAGATCCAACACGCGACGCATGACGCAAGCATGATTATAAATTGAACCTTCGTAACAGTGGCGCAGATCGCCATGAGCATCAATCTGAATTACGGTAAACGGCTGGCTTAGTTTCTGTTGATAGGCTTTGACTATTGCGGCGGTGATGCTGTGTTCTCCTCCTAAAGCAATGATAAACTTACCATCGCTAAGTAACTTAGATACTTGGTTGATGATCGTTGCCATCGCTGCTTCAGGAGTGATATCTGGATTGACTTTCGTATCAGCGATCGCCTGAACCGTATAAATTCCTATATCCTGACAAATTTCTTTTTCTAACTCAATATCATAAGCCTCTAACTGATCTGAGGCGGTAATGATTGCTTCTGGCCCATTTTGACATCCTTGACGATAGGTAGTGGTTTTTTCATAGGGAATAGGCAGGATGACTACTTTAGCTGCTGCATAAGTACTCTGTGCTTCTGAACCAATAAACTGTTTAAGAGTCATATATGTGCTGGAAATAAATTGGTTTGTTAAATCGGTTCGGAATTTTTGCGTTCACCAAACCATTGATAGCGATTATCACGTATTTGTTCATAGGTGCGATCGCCCAACCACTTCATCCCTGGAATAGCTCGATAGGCAGCGATAAAAGCCTCTCCTAAGGGTAACAGACGAGCAATTTCTTCTGCTGCCTCGCTGCCTTGCCATCTTTTAGCTGGTTGATTGGGGTCAATTAAAATCATTCCCGCCTCGCAATCTGTACTGGCGATCCCATAGTTTGCCAAAGTTGCTTCATCCTGCATTGGAATATAGGCAAAGATTTGGTCGCGGTCAAATTGTTTTAAAAGTTGGGCAAAAGTGGTGCAAAGATTGCATCTACTGTCGTAAACTACCTGGTATTTCATGATCACAATTTTGATTAGCTCGATTATAACTTTAGAATAATCTCTCAGATTTCGGCTGAGTTCAATTGACTAGGTTCAGATAATGACTTTAAATGAGGTTGCTCCCTAATCCCCTATTTCCCTAATTCCCCAGAGCAAAATACTTAACTGTCAAGAGCGTACTTGATATTATTAGGATTATTGGCGGTGTGAAGCTAATTTGTCTGCCCATCTGGTAGTCTCTGGTAGGCGATATTTAGTTAGACAGCCCATTACATAGTCGATCGCCGTTGGCAGGCTAATTTTGTGTCCAATGGAAACATAGATTGGCTTGACAAGATTGCGCGATCGCAAGACGACTCCAATGGTTTCACCCTTGTCCATCAATGGTTTCCAGCTACCTTTTTCGAGCGGAACTGATTCATGTTGACCAATCAATAAAGATTTAGCTACTCCAATAGTTGGTAGATCCAGTAAAACTCCTAAATGACAAGCTAAACCCAAACGACGAGGATGAGCCAAACCCTGACCATCGCATAAAATTAAGTCGGGAGTAATTTTTAATTGGGGCAAAACTGCCAAAATTGCGGGTATTTCACGAAATGAAAGATATCCAGGTACGTAAGGAAAAGCAGTAGGGATACGCGCGATCGCCTGTTCGACTAGCTCTAATTCTGGATAAGTTAACACTGCCACCGCTGCTTTAGAAATAGCATAGTTATCCTCAAAACCAATATCTACTCCTGCCACATAGTTCACTTTTGCCAGACAGTCTAAAGCAATTACTTGCTGCTTTAACTGTTCTTGAATTGCCTTGGCCTCGGCTACAGTTTTTACCCAAGAATGAGTCAAGTTAATTTCCAATTTGTGATTGATAGTGAATTAGCAAATACTTAATTATGACTAAGTAATTTTACTTTAGTAAACAGTAAATAAAATTACAGACTGTTGTTTTAATAATATTTTAAAAAATCGATTGTTATAATATGTAAGTCAAATTATTTTAATAGTCATAAAATTACACTTAATTACGCCTAGTTGTAGTAAATAAATGCAAAATTTACCTAATAGCAATGAAGTTTTAATATCTAAAGCTAATAGACCTCTAGGAGAAATTTTAATTGAGGCTGGTTTAATTACGGCAAGTCAAATAGAATTTGCTTTACAGCTACAGGCTAATAGCAATTTAAGAGTCGGTGAAATATTGGCTTCTCATAACTGGATTAAACAACAAACGGCTGATTTTTTTGCCGAAAATTGGACAAAATTACTAGCTCAGAAGCAAAAAGAGCCACTAATATATTACTTTCGCCAAGCAGGATTATTAGATGAACAGCAAATTGCTCAACTATTAAAAGAGCAACAGCAGCAAGCTAAACCGACTAGGTTTCATCGGCTGGCAGTGGAACGAGGTTATTTAAAACAAATTACCGTAGACTTTTTTTTGGCAAGTATCTTTAATATTTACAATACTAATGTTTTCTCTTTTGCTAAACCCTATGAAATTCTTAGTCGGTATAACAAAGGAGAAACTAACTTTCGGCGTACAGAATTAAGTAAAGCACCATTGATGGGAGTTAGTCTCAAGGGAATTCAATTAGATGGCTCAAATCTGCGAGAAGCTAATTTAACTAGCTGTAATTTGAGCGAATCTAGCTTGATTCAAACTAATTTGGCGTTGGTCAATTTAGTCAAAGCAATTTTAATTAAGGTAAATTTTGAACGAGCCAACCTATGCCAGGCTAATTTAAGGGAAGCTCATTTAAAAGAGGCAAACTTTACTAAAGCTAATTTGCAGGGTGCAGATTTACGAGAAGCCTATTTATTTCGTACTGTTTTTGCAGGAGCAGACTTAAGAGAATCTAAACTCCCTACAGAATACACCTACGAGGTCTATTACGATTCTGAAACTATTTTTGATCACAATTTTCAGCCAGAACAAGTGGGCTGGAAGCAAATTAATTAGTAATTAATATCTTCTGTAGGCAAACTAATGTGATTAACGAGACTTAGAACAATAAGTACTTAAAATAACTTAAACATTAAACACAAAAATATAGCCCTATCCCTTTGTAATATAAAGGATTTAACGATTCAGATAGTGTTAGGATCTAGCCACGAGAAAAAGAAGCGAAAAAATAAGGAAAATATAGTTGATGCAAGAATTTGACAAGTCGATATCTTTTGATGGTCGTGATATTCGGCTCAAAGTAGGCTTGCTCGCACCACAGGCAGGCGGTTCAGTATTAGTACAGTCAGGCGATACAGCGGTTCTGGTTACTGCCACGAGAGCAAAAGGAAGAGAAGGCATTGATTTTTTACCTTTAACCGTAGACTACGAAGAGCGACAATATGCAGCAGGACGAATTCCTGGAGGCTTTTTTAGAAGAGAAGGTAGACCAGGAGAAAAAGCGATCTTAACCAGCAGATTGATTGACCGTCCGATGCGTCCTCTATTTCCCGACTGGTTGCGGGATGATATTCAGATAGTTGCTACTACCCTTTCAATGGATGAAGATGTACCCCCAGATGTTTTAGCAGTAACGGGGGCTTCGGTAGCGGTTTTGCTGGCAGAGATTCCTTTTTATGGTCCAATGGCAGCAGTCAGGGTAGGCTTGGTAGGAGATGACTTTATTCTCAATCCTACCTATAAAGAAATTAAAAAAGGCGATCTCGATATTGTCGTGGCAGGTAGCCCAGAAGGGATTGTTATGGTAGAAGCTGGTGCAAATCAGCTACCAGAGCAAGATGTGATCGAGGCGATCGATTTTGCCTATGAAGCAATTCAAGAGCTAATTCAGTCACAACGAGAATTAATTAAAGAATTGGGTATCGAGGTGGTTGTTCCCGAACCTCCCGAAGAAGATCAGAGTTTAAACAATTTTTTGCGCGATCGCGCTACCCAAGATATAAAGCAAATTCTCTGCCAATATGACTTTGACAAAAAGGCTCGCGATGAAGCGTTAGATGAAATTAAGCAAACTAAAATTCTCCAGGCGATCGCCGAACTGCCTGAAGACGATCCCATAGCAGTAGCGCATACTGGAGATCCTAAGGCAGTTGACAAGGCATTTAAAACCCTAACTAAAAAGCTGATGCGGGGTCAAATCCTCGAAGATGGCATTAGAGTTGATGGCAGAAAGCTAGATCAAGTACGACCAATTACCTCACAAGTAGGGGTTTTACCTAATCGGGTTCACGGTAGCGGCTTGTTTAGAAGGGGTCTAACTCAGGTACTTTCGATCGCCACTTTAGGGACTTCAGGGGATGCTCAGGACACTAAAGACGACATGACCATCCAAGACGAAAAACGCTATCTGCATCACTACAATTTCCCCCCCTATTCTGTTGGCGAAACGCGCCCTATGCGCTCTCCTGGACGGAGAGAAATTGGTCACGGCGCACTAGCCGAAAGGGCTTTGCTTCCCGTGTTGCCCAGTGTCGAAGATTTTCCCTATGTACTGCGGGTAGTTTCCGAAGTGTTGTCTTCTAATGGATCGACCTCTATGGGTTCAGTATGTGGTTCGACATTATCTTTGATGGATGCAGGAGTCCCCATCGCTAAACCCGTTAGTGGTGCAGCTATGGGCTTAATTAAAGAAGGCGATGAGGTGAGAATTCTCACCGATATTCAGGGTATTGAAGATTTCTTGGGCGACATGGACTTTAAGGTTGCTGGGACAGATACAGGAATTACTGCCTTACAGATGGATATGAAAATCACTGGTCTTTCTATGGATGTGATTGCGAAAGCTATTCAACAAGCTTTGCCAGCGCGCATCCATATTTTAGAAGAGATGCTCAAGGCGATCGATGAGCCTAGAAAAGAGCTATCTCCCTATGCTCCTAGACTATTAACCATGAAGATCGATCCCGATTTAATCGGCATGGTGATTGGACCTTCTGGTAAGACAATTAAAGCTATTACCGAACAAACTGGCGCGAAAATTGATATCGAAGATGACGGGAAAGTAATCATCGCAGCGGTAGAAGCAGAAAAAGCCGATATGGCTCGTAAGATGATCTACAACATTACCCGTAAACTTAACGAAGGAGATGTTTACGTGGGCAAGGTTACCAGAATTATCGATATTGGTGCTTTTGTCGAGATTTTGCCAGGAAAAGAAGGTATGATCCATATCTCCCAGTTAGCCGAAGGCAGAGTAGGCAAAGTAGATGATGAGGTTGCAGTCGGAGATGAGATTGTGGTCAAAATACGTGGTTTTGACCAAAAAAACCGCCTCAATTTAACTAGATTAGGCATTCACCCCGACGAAGCTGCTGAAGCTAGAGCAGCAGCAATGTAAAGGAATCAGAGATCGAGAGATCGAGAATAAGGGACAAGGAACTATGAGGCGTGTCAATAGTTTCCTTCGCCCTGCTCTTTCGTCATTGATTCTTTTTATCCCAAAGGAATTGCTTTAACTTTCTTAGTTGCTAAGACTCTAATCTTGACAATTAGCTCGTTCTGCATAGATTCACTATTACCACCCAAAGCGGTTTGGGGTTTTGCCATCACATCTACCGCCCCAGCTTTCATTACTTCATAAATATTGTCTATATCGGACTTTTGTACCGCATTACTCAACACCAAGATAGGTGTGGGGTGGTGTGCCATAACCTGCTTAGTAAATTCCAAGCCGTTCATGATAGGCATTTGTAAATCCGCACAGATTACGTCAGGGTTTAAAAGCGAAACCATATCTAAACCCTGCTTACCATTACTTGCTTTACCAACTACTTCAATATGAGGAGAAGAATTGAGCATTTTTTCATAGATGTTAATTGCCACATCGGAATCTTCAACTAATAAAACTCTAATTGCCATGATATTTGATTCTAATTAACTAGTATTTTGATATGAGGACGAGAAAAAAATTGCTCAGTTTATATATAATTAACAAAGGTTTTCCGCCTGCCAGTACTCTTAAGCAAACATAGCGAAAAGAGATGGCACAATTTTGATGTTGAAAAATCATCTTAAATTTAGATAGCTTAAAGCTCAAATTAGGTACTAATTTAAGGGAATAGGCGTAACTTTTTTGTTAGCTAAAACCCTAATCTTGACAATCAGTTCTTTCTGGGTAGATTCAGTATTACCGCTCGTAGCGGTTCGAGGTTTAGGCATCACATCCACTGCCCCCGCCTTCATCACTTTATAAATATTGTCTATATCATCTTTTTGCACGCTATTACTGATAATTAGAATCGGCGTAGGGTGATAGGCCATTACTTGTTTGGTAAGTTCAAAACCATCCATGACAGGCATTTCTAAGTCAGCACAAATTACATCGGGTTTTAGCTGAGAAACCAAATCAAATCCCTCTTTGCCGTTGCAGGCTTTGCCAACCACTTCAATGTGAGGAGAAGAGTTGAGCATCTTTTCATAGATATTAATCGCTACGGGAGAGTCTTCAACTAAGACAACTTTGATCTTGTTCATGGTAATTCAATTATTGTGGTTAACTAATCGTTCAAGAGTTTGCAATAAAATTTGTTGATCGAAATCACCTTTAGTTAAATAGGCATTTGCTCCTGTATCCATACCACGTTGTTTGTCTTCTGGCGAAGCTAAAGTAGTAATCAACACAATAGGCAGTTGATTATATTGATCGTTTTGCCGAATATTGGCGATCATTTCTAAGCCATTCATCTGAGGCATTTCTATATCAGACAGCACAATATCAAATTCTTGGGTTTGAATTTTTTGTAACCCAGCCAAACCATTGACAGCGACCGTGACATCATAACCAGCATTCTTTAGTAGACGCTGCATCTGAGTACGGATAATCATGGAGTCTTCTACTAGCAGTAGTTTATTTTTGGCTGAGAGATTAGCTGAAGAGGAAATGCTGTGCCAAGTACCGTTTTTGAGAGAATGAAGTAGGTCGTTAGGATTGAGAACCATGCACACTTCGCCATTGCCTAAAATAGTTGCGCCTGCAATATTGGGAATACGTTTGAGTAATTTACTTTGCGGTTTAAAGGTAATATCCTGTCGATCTATAAAAGCATTAACGATTAAGCAGAAATATTCTTGAGCGCTAGTTAAAACTATGGCAAATAATTTGTTAGCTGTACCAACTGTTTGAGTTTGATTAGCAGTAGGTAGTTTTAATAAAGTTCCTAACCTAGCTAGAGAAATCGGTCGATTTTCATAATTGATTACTTCGCTACCGTCAATAGTATAAATATCATCTATGGCGATCGCCAGCATATTAGCGATATACTCGACTGGTATGGCGTAAAGGTTTTTCGCTTCTTCTACGATTAACACCCTGGTAGCAACCAGGCTACTACCCAAACGAATTTTAAATTGACAGCCATTACCAGAGGTAGAACTCACCTGGATTGAGCCTTTCAATCGTTCTACATTAGCCCGAACCACATCTAAACCTACTCCTCTGCCTGAAAGTTCAGTAATTTCAGTACGAGTAGAAAAGCCAGAAGCAAAGATTAAAGATTGAATTTCGTCTTCACTCATTTTAGCTAGTTCGGCTTCTGTGCGAACCTGTCGTCTAATTGCGGTATTTTTAATACTGTCAAGATCTAAGCCTCTGCCATCATCGCGGATTTCAACCCCAATGCTGTTACCAGTTTGATAACCTCGTAGCACGAGAGTTGCTGTTGAAGGTTTACCCTTGCTCATACGTTCTTCTGGAATTTCGATGCCATGGTCGATCGCATTACGAATTAGATGCAGCAGAGGGTCTTTAATTTCTTCTAAAATCTTTTTATCAGCTTTCGTATCCCCGCCTTCAATGACTAAGTTGATTTCCTTACCCTGTTGTTTAGCTAGATCTCTTACCATCCGAGGAAACAGATTAAAAACATCAGACAAAGGTAACTGCCGTAATTCTTGAATGCCAGACTCCAAGCGATCGGCGATCAGATTTAAACTATTAATATCCTCGTTAGCCCTAATCTTTAAATAATTGACTAAATTACCGAAAGATTCCCAATGCTGTTGAGCAGTGTTGAAAAAGTACTTTAAGGGTTGGAGTTGCTCGGGAGTTAAATTACTTTCAATCTGGTCAAGCACCGAACGATTTTGAGAACTATCTTTATGCCACTGTGACCATAAGTCGAGCATCTGATTGATTTCCGTCATCTGGTGGGAAATACGTAGCTTGGTTACGGTTAACTCATTAGCATGAGTCATTAGGGTATCGAGCTTTTGCGGTTCAACTCGAATAGTCTCAATAGAATAGTCTTTGATCGGTGCAGCTACTGCTGGCTGAGAATTTTTGACTATGAAGGGATCGGGTGCTAATTCTAGTTTAGCTGCTAATGTTTTTTCCGCATCCGCTTCGTTAGACAGATCGATATGATCATTGTCATCAAATAAAGATGTTTTAAAATCAGAATCTTCAAATAAATCCGCTTCAGAATTACCAGTAGATTGAGAGACATCTGATACACCCATCAATGAGGCCAACACCTCAAAGGTATTGACTGCTACTGCTTCTCCAGTAATTGCCTGATGGGAAAGTTGATTGATTGCATCGATGCCTTGGTACAGGCGATCGCATAATTCGGGAGTTATTTCTCCTTTCCCTGCTTTGATTCCCTCAACACAATCTTCTAGATGATGTACCAGCATTTCAATATCATTCAACCCCAGCATTCGAGAATCCCCTTTTAGGGTATGTGCCTCGCGTAAAAATTCTTCAATGGCTGCTGTATCTTGGGGATTTTTCTCCAGGATCATCAAATCGGATTCTAGCTTAGCAAGGTGTTCGCTACTAGAAGTTTTATAAAGCTCTCTTAGTTCTTCGTCTTCAATCATCATTAGTTTTCGATCGTAAAAATACTAGCTGCCAATTTAAGAGCAAGGGGCAGGCAATACTCAACCCCGCTCAAATAAACCTACGATTTGCGATTAGGTAATAGCTTTTAATTTTTCGGCAAAGTTTTGAAGTTGGGTAGCAGAAGTTTTGACCTGATCGATACCTGCTGCCGTATCTTTAGCATCAAGGTTAAGAGCATTAATCGTTGACATAATATCTTGAATATCGATCGCCTGTTGCTTAGTATTTTGGAAAATTGCTTGACTATTATTGAATACGCCATCGATCGCATTTTTGACGCTAATAAAAGTCTGTGCCGTATCTGTTGCTAGTTCGATACTCGATTGAGCAGTTTTCTTACCTTCATCTGTTACCATTACTGCACTGTTCATTGCTGCTTGGATATCCGCCACCAAACTATTAATTGTGTTTGCCGATCTACGACTTTCATCGGCTAATCGGCGAATTTCATCGGCTACTACGCCAAAACCTTTACCTTCTTCACCGACGCGAGCTGCCTCGACTGAGGCCTTAAGAGCTAGCATATTGGTTTGAGTTGCGACACCTTCTACCACGTCAGAGATAGCTGAAATTTGACCTGTCTGCTCACTCAGGTTCATAATCTCTTCGGCAATCTCTCTGACCCTAATTTTGAGATTTTCCATACCCGTTAAGGTTTTTTCAATCGTCTGCGAACCGTTTTCTGCTAGAGACAAAGCTTTACTAGCACCAGCAGCTGAGTCTTCAGCTTGTTTAGCCGATTGCCTAGAAGCAGCTCCTAGTTGGTCTACCGTAGCTGTAGTTTGACTAACCGAATTAACCTGCTGTAAGATAACCTGTTCCTGTCTGACAACCGTAGCAGCCATCTCTGCCGACGTTTGAGAAATTAGTGTTTCCAGGTCGTTAATTGCCTGAATGTATCGCCTCATTCTACGCAATACCAAAATCCAGGCAATTAACAAAACGCCAGAACCAATCGCGATTGTGGTCAAGGCCGAAAAGGTTAATCTGGTTTTTTGTTGAATGTTATCATCGACAAATTTTTCCAAAGCGTTAGTAGTTTCGACTAACCCCTGAGCATAAATTGCCTTTTGGGCTTCGTATTCTGGACTGAGAAGTAAAGCTGTGGCAGCGGCAAGATCCCCCTGAGCAATTAATTCAAAAGCTCGCTCCTCCATCGCAATTAGCCGCTCATTAGCTTCGTTAGTCTGGGCGATCGCATCACTGGTAAATGCTTGGGGAACGAGGGCTCCAGTTTCGGCTATGGCAGCATCTAATTGAGGAACAACGTCTAAATAGCGTTTTTCCCATCTTTCGTTGCCAGTGGTAGCACCCAACCGCGCACTAGAGGTTAAAACTTCGTCAAAATAAGTAATTTGATTACTTAAATTCAGGATTTTAAAATCGCGATTGTTTAATTCTTTGATCGCGTCGTATAAATCCAAAATATACCAAGCCATTCCCCCACATAGGGAGAAAGTAAGCACAATAGGAACTAGAAGTATCCTGATATATTCAAACCTTTTTGATTTAAGAGAAATACCTGGATTTTGTTTAACCGATTTGTTCATATAGCCACTCCCATAATTTTTAAAATAATTAAAAAATAATTAAAAAATAATTATTAAACCATTGTTCTTAACTCATTAGCAGATTGTTTTAACTGCACTGTCGAAGCTTTTACCTCTCCCATGTCGGCTGCCGTATCCATTGCGCCCAGGTTAAGAGCATTAACAGTTGCCAGAATTTCTTGAATACCTACTGCCTGTAGTTTGGCTGCGTCAGAGATTTGCGAGGTGTTGGAGAATACGCTGTTAACTGCATCTTTTACCCCAATTAGCGATCGCGCCGTTTCTTGAGCTAGTTCAATACTAGATTCGGCGGTTTTTTTACCTTCATCAGTTACTATTACCGCGCTGCCGATCGCTTCTTGTACGTCTGTAACCAAATTATTGATCTGATCGGCAGATCTTCGACTTTCATCAGCTAATTTACGAATTTCACTTGCTACCACCCTAAAACCTTTACCTTGCTCTCCTGCGTGAGCAGCTTCCACCGCAGCGTTCAGCGCCAGCATATTTGTTTGGTTTGCCAAATCCCTTACTAGCTGGGATACGGTGGCAATTTGACCTGTTTGCTCACTCAAATTCATAATTTGTTCGGCGATCGCCCGAACCTTTTCTTTGAGGTTTTCCATTCCTGTCATAGTTTGTTCGACAGTTTGCGAGCCTTCTTCTGCTAAAGCTAATACCTGACTGGCACCAGTCGCTGAGGCTTCTGCTTGAACGGCTGAACGTCGTGAGGATTCACCTAATTGATCCACTGTCGAAGTAGCTTGGCTAACCGAACCTACCTGTTCTTTGGCTACTATCTCTTGGCGTTCTACCTTCGAGGCAATATCGTCAGAAGAGCGAGCAATACTACTAGTAAAATTGTTGAGAGTGGTGGTAATTCGGCGTGAACCAGCAACAATTGCACCCACAATAATCAAGTTGAAGAATGCCACTAACAACTGAATCGTTTTTAACTGTCGAACATCGGCTGCCGAATATTCCTCTGCTGCGTTTACCGCTGCGTTAGTTAGTTCAAATAGTTTTTCACTTTCTTTTAACAGAGCAGCACGACTGGCTTCTGTAGGTTGAGTTCTCACCTGCTGAATTAACTCTTGGGATAGTTCCCATTGAACTTGCGCTGCCTGCATTTTCGCAATATATTCTGGATATGTAGCCTGCGGAAGCCCCAATTCCTTGCTACCATTGATTAAGCCATCAATTAGATTGCTTAACTTAGTAATTAGTTCATCGTTAGGACTATTAGACAGTTCGAGCTTGATCGCTCTTTGAGTAGCCCCCCGAACAACTCCCGACTGATTAATCACTTTTGCATCGTCTTCGGAGGATTTAAGAAAAATTACCCCCACGTTTGCTACTGCCAGAACAGCAATACCCAAAGCACCTAAAGTTAGCTGAGTTCTAATTTTCATATTTATTACTCGTAAATTAATTTAGTTAGTTAAAATATTTGTTTACGCCATCAACTCCACCGTCATTGCTCCTTGAGTCATCAGCTTTGGTATATCGAGCAAGTTTAGGGGGTGGTTTTGATAATCCGCCATGCCCTTGAGATAGGCTGCGGTATTAGCATCGATCGCTACTGGAATCGACTTAAGTTCCTGGGGACGAAAATCAACCACATCCAATACTTCATCTACCATAATTCCTGCAACTATCTCATCTACTTCAATGACTACTGCTTTGGTAGGTTGATTATGATCGCTTACGGCTAAATTCAAAGGTTGACGAATATCTACTAAAGTTAAAATTTCTCCCCTTAAGTTGGTATTGCCGATAATATGAGCGGGGCAGCAGGGAATCGTGGTAACGCGTTCAATTTTGGTGAACTCCCGTACAATACCTAAATCCAAGCCAAAATAATCATTATTGATCCTAACTACAGCAACTGGTATTATTTCGCTTGCTTCAGTATCTTCTGTTGCTTGCTTAAGGTTGGCAGCACGTTGATGCAAAATTTCCTTAGTGTTAAGAGAAGCTTTCGGAAAATATGTATCGTAGAAGTTGCTTGCTACTGGTTCTGGTTGAGGATTTTCAGGAGCGATTAAAGCTTCTAAAGTATCGGGATGTCGTACGAGATTGTCTGTATTGAGCAAAATAATCATTTCATCATCAAGCTCAATAACACCCTGAACAAAAGCCTGGTTAATGTTTCGTTCTCGTCCGTAAGATAAATCAGCCTGAATATAGCGAGCATCAATATCTATAACCGTTTCTACCTGATTCATGATTATCCCTACCAGCATTCCCTGTGTCTCGACGACAATGACGCTATCTGTCAGGTGACATGGTTCAAATTTATGACCAAAGCGCAGATTTAAATGCATTACTGGTACAAACTTGCAGTGCAGATTAAGTAACCCGACAATATCTGGCGGTGCTTCGGCTACAGGAGTTAATTCTGGTAATAAAAAGATTTCTGTAACCGATTCGGCGGCGATCGCATACCTAGTATGGTGTAAATTAAAAATTAAATAGGGTTTCATGCCCATAATCTATTTCCTTAATTTTATTAAGCTGTCAGCTATTGATTGATGTATTGACGAACAACCTCTCTTAATTCCTCTGGCTTAAACGGTTTGGTAAGATATCTACTGGTGCCAGCGATATGCCCTTTCATCTTGTTAACCAAGCCATCCCGCGCCGTTAGCATAATGATTGGTAGGTCTCGAAATTTAGACAGGGCGCGAATTGTTTTGCAAAACTCTAAGCCATCCACATCAGGCATGGTTAAATCTAGTAACAGAAGCTGAACTGGATTCTGATTTAAAATTTTGAGAGCTTCAGTCGCCTTATCTGCCAATAAGACGTTGTAGTCTTCTTGCAAGGCACGTTTAATCGTAGTTTGTATAATCGGACTGTCATCTACAGATAAAACTACGGGTAAGCTGGATTTATCTTCAGGTTGCACAGAAACTACAGGAGTTATAGCTGGGGCGGTAATTTTGCTAGGTTCAACCGTGGCTTGGGCATTTAAAGGATTTTGGACAAAACTCACCCAGCCATTATTTACCCAATTGAAATAGCTTTTAGCCACATTCAAAGGGTCTTTCCCCATTCTTTCGGCAATATCGACTAAAGTTTGTTTGCCATCAACTGAATTTGTAAAGTGATTTTGAACCTGTGGATTATTAATCTGTTTAAGCTGTTGAGTCGTCACAACAGGAATGGCATCCATGTTGGGTATATTGGGAGCAAAACTTAGCCATTTATTTTGGCGCTGCTTTAATTCTCGTTGAATGTCAGACCAGTTTAAACCATGACCATCTGTCCCATAACTGAGATCAAAATTATTATTTGATTGCCACTGCGCTTCTCCTGGATGAATATTAAACTGCTCTAAAATCAAGATTACTTTCATAGTCATTAACGCTTCTACTTCTTGCCAAGTAAAAACTCTCATTCTAGTCAACGATTTTAAAAGTTCTGAAAATGATTCGGGATTACTTATTTTTTCGATAGCTACCGATAATGCAGCTTTGATCAAATCAGGTTTAAGTGTTTCGCCTAATCTTCTACAAAATTCTTGATTATTAGGTACTTGAGCGCCACCATAAACCAAAGCTCCCTTGCACAAAATTAAAATGCAAGAACGTTGGCGCTGCCAAGAATTAACTTGGGTTTTTAAGCTCAAAATCCCACTGCTGTTGTTTTTGAATAAAGAATCAAGAATAAAAATAAGCTGATTCGATTGATATGTTTTTAAAGACATTAACTTATCGCCGATTTAATCAGCAAATACCAACATCAATTTGGTTTGGAATAATATTATCGTTCCCAAAAAAGTCATAAAACTAACATGATTTGGATTCAAAAAAATGTGATGTGTAGGTTGATCCGTCTTAAATAATTACTTGTTATTAATCCTCCACCGCTTTTTGCTTAAAGTAACAATTTATTTAAGCGATCGCTAAAAAAATGTAATATAACAATTGATTAAAGATTGGCTGTATGCCAGATTTAAATAATGTCGAAATAATACTTAGTTAGACAAAGTTATATAAATACGTCTGATGTGAATTAAATTTCAGGAAGGAGTTGTAGATTGGAATGTCTGAACGTCAATTCCCAACTGGAGACGGAGAAGAAGGCGTAAAGTATGAGAGGCAATCTTAGCTGCCATGTGAGTCGTGAAACCCATAACAGTTTTGTTTAAAAGCCGTTAAAACCCTTGTCGCCATAAATGTCACAATGGCGAACTGCTTCTAAAACACCTTCGACACGGCGCGTTTTGTGTAGGAATATTCCCACACAAAAGCCGCCTTAGCTTTACGTTCATCGGTATTTGCAGAGACTAGCTCATAGGCAATTGGTAATCCTTTTAGAGTTGAAAGCATGACCAACTTGTAGCCAAAATATTTCATTTTTCTAACTACCAAGTACTAATAACATCCTCACAAGTTCCTCAAATTAGTTGTTTACAACTCAACTATCACCTCTAAAGCATTACTATCCCTATGTATGCAGTTGAGGTAGAAGTTAGATGAGGAACTAAGATTTATGGTGATCACAGCAGATAGTCGCCGAGAAATTCTGCCCAGTAAAGCGGCAGCTTTTGTTCTCTGGTTTGAAGATGTGGGAATGTCAGACGTTTCTCTCGTTGGTGGTAAAAATGCCTCACTAGGAGAAATGATTCAGCAACTAACTCCTCAGGGGATTAACGTACCAGCGGGGTTTGCTACCACTGCCTATGCCTATCGTTATTTTATTCAACAGGCAAAACTAGAAACCAAGCTACGTCAACTTTTTGCCGATTTAGATGTCGAAGATCTGAATAATTTGCGATCGCGCGGTCAACAAGCTAGAGCGTTAATTCTTAACACGCCTTTCCCTCCAGAATTAACCACAGCAATTACCGAAGCATATAGTCAGCTTTGCCAACGCTACAGCATTGATTTTTCCTACTGTGATCAATTTGAAGGCGAAGAAAAAGAAGTCTGTAAGAAGTATACCTATAATGTCGATGTAGCAGTTCGTTCTTCGGCTACTGCTGAAGATTTGCCTGACGCTAGTTTTGCTGGACAACAGGAAACCTATCTTAATGTTCATGACATTCAATGTGTTCTCGAAGCCTGTCATAAATGCTTTGCTTCCTTATTTACTGATCGGGCTATTTCCTATCGTACGATTAAAGGCTTCGATCATTTTGACGTAGCCCTTTCTGTCGGCGTACAAAAGATGGTGCGCTCAGATTTGGCAACTTCGGGAGTAATGTTTTCCATAGATACCGAAACAGGTTTTAAAAATGCTGCTTTAATCACTGCTGCCTATGGTTTAGGCGAAAACGTAGTTCAGGGTGCGGTTAATCCTGACGAATACATTGTCTTTAAACCTACGCTCAATCAAGGCTATCGTCCTATTTTAGATAAACGTCTCGGTAGCAAAGAAATCAAGATGATTTATGACGTGGGCGGTAGTAAATTAACCAAAAACGTGCCGACATCACACCTACAAAGAAGTCAGTTTGCGCTTGCAGATGCTGAAATTTTGCAGCTAGCTAAATGGGCTTGTCAGATTGAAGATCACTATTCAAAAGTCCGTGGTGTTTATACGCCGATGGATATCGAATGGGCAAAAGACGGGTTGACAGGCGAATTATTCATCGTACAAGCCCGCCCCGAAACCGTTCAATCACAAAAACCTAACAATGTCTTGCAGACACATAAATTATCTGCCACGGGCGATATCTTAACTACAGGTAGAGCAGTGGGCGAAAAAATTGGTGCAGGTATTGCCAGAGTAATTTTGAATGTAAGTGATATCGACAAATTCCGAGCAGGAGAAGTTCTAGTTACCAATAAAACCGATCCTGACTGGGAACCAATTATGAAACAAGCCAGTGCGATCGTGACTAACCAAGGTGGTAGAACCTGCCATGCCGCAATTATTGCTCGTGAAATGGGTATTCCCGCGATCGTCGGCTGTGGCGATGCGACTGATCAGATTCAAACGGGACAAGATATTACCGTATCTTGTGCCGAAGGCGAACAGGGTAAAGTATATGCTGGTTCAATTCCCTTTACTGTTGAATCAACCCAGCTAGATGATTTACCTTCAACTAAGACCCAAATTCTGCTGAACATCGGTAATCCCGAATCAGCATTTGGCTTATCAGCCTTACCCTGCGACGGTGTAGGTTTGGCCAGACTAGAATTTATCATCGCTAATCAAATCAAAGTTCATCCTTTAGCTTTACTAAAATTTGATGAGCTTCAAGATGCTCAAGAAAAAATGGCGATCGCTCGTCTCACGGTTCATTATCCTCATAAACCCGATTTCTTTGTCGATAAATTAGCGCAGGGTATTGCCACCATTGCCGCAGCATTTTATCCTAAGCCAGTGATTGTGCGGATGTCGGACTTTAAAAGTAATGAATACGCTAATCTTCTAGGCGGTAAACAGTTTGAACCACAAGAAGAAAATCCGATGTTGGGTTGGCGTGGCGCAAGTCGCTATTACGATCCAAGCTATCGTCAAGCCTTTGCCTTAGAATGTCAGGCATTTAAACGAGTCCGCGATGATATGGGTTTAACCAATGTGATCCCGATGATTCCCTTCTGTCGTACCCCCGATGAAGGACGCAAAGTGCTAGCAGAAATGGCTAACCATGGATTAGTGCAAGGCGAAAACGGTTTGCAAGTATACGTTATGTGCGAACTGCCTAGTAACGTCTTGCTAGCTGCTGAATTTAGCGAAGTATTCGATGGTTTTTCCATCGGTTCTAACGATCTAACGCAACTTACTTTAGGACTCGATCGCGATTCGGCTTTAGTTTCCCATCTGTTTGACGAACGACATCCTGCGGTAAAAGCCATGCTGACTATGGCAATCTCAATCGCTAAACTCAAACAGCGCAAAATTGGTATTTGTGGTCAAGCCCCCAGCGATTATCCCGAATTTGCTCAATTTTTAGTCCAACAAGGCATCAATTCGATTAGCCTTAATCCCGATTCAGTCCTGAAAACCAAACAAAAAATAGCCGAAGTAGAAGCGCAATTAACCAACAATTAACTATTTCTACTCATCTTTCATCCTTCATTTCTCAAGAGAGGTTCTCATGATTAACAAAATTTTAGTAGCGGTAGACCGTTCTGAAAATGGTAAATCTGTCTTTAATTCAGCAGTATCTTTAGCCCAGGCTACAGGCGCCACCTTAATGCTGCTTCATCTCATGTCCCACGATGAAGCGGGCTATCCCATGTTACCTACATATACTTATTATCCGATCGTGGACGACCATGAATATGACGCATATCAAAGACAATTGGCGGAATATAAGCAGTGGGGGCTAGATTTTCTCCAAAACCTAACTCAAGAAGCCACAGCAGCAGGAGTAGACACGGAATATACTCAATTGACAGGAAATCCAGGACGAATGATCTGCGAACTTGCCAACAATTGGTCAGCTGATCTAATCATCGTCGGTAGTCGTGGACTCAAAGGTTTGAAAGAAATGTTTTTGGGTAGCGTCAGTAATTATGTAACCCATCATGCACCTTGTTCAGTCTTAATCATGCGTACTCCTGTCGCTAATTTTGATTCAGGATCTGCTCAAGCAAAAGTAGATAATCACCAGGAAATAACTTCTGACTTCTGACTTCTGACTTACTGCCCAAAATAGGAGGTAATCATGTCTGTCCAACTTATTCCTCATAAACCAGATCAAATAATTGGCTTAAATATTGATGGCTGGATTGATGCCGAAGATATTGAACGCATCATTGAATTGATTGAACAAAAGCTCAAACAGGGAAAGAAGTTAAGCATCTATGCTGAAGTACATAATTGGTCGGGAATGTCTTTAAAAGCTTTGATTCATGACCTCAATTTCAGCTTACAACATCTCAAAGATTTTGAGAAAGAAGCGATTGTCAGCGATCGCCGATGGTTAGCCGGCTTAGCAGCAGTTGGAAATACCTTATTTTCAGGGATCGAAGTCAAGCACTTTACCTTTGATGAAACAGACAAAGCTTTAGACTGGTTAAGTGGTTAAGCTATGACGCGCGTCAAAAGTTTGGTGATCGGTTATGGCATATGATCTGCTTCACAACTTCTTCAAATTATTAGCTTAATTTCAAGATACAGACGAGTATGGGAGATATATACATGACTATCAAAGAAAAACGATCAGTAAATATCAGCTTTCCTTTTGGTCTATATTTTCAACAACTATTTTCTACTGATACCTACGTCAGATTGATTAATCCCTTTAGCTTTTGGCATCAGTACAAAATCAACCATTTAGAAAGCTGTTGTGAATTAGATACAGTCGCATATTTAGAACGCTGTCACCAGATAGAATGGCGACGGGCAAAATTATTTGCTCCCGAAAAGGCTAACCGTTTAACACAAACATCTGCTTTCAATTGCTTTCCTTTGAGACAGATAGAGCCAAAGACGATTTTTATTGTTCAACCTAGTAGGAAGCTTAAATATCGTGGCGTTATATATCATACTCAAGAAATTTTAGGTATGAATATTAATTACGCTCAAGTCGATCCCAGCTTCCGAGAAATCAATAGTCTCGAACAACCTCTAAACTCCAGAAAAATCTGGTAGCAATTAAGCAACTAGGAGCATAAATATCTAATTATCTTCACAAATTCTTCAAAGTTTAGCTCTATTCTAAAACTATAAAAGAAAGAGTAGTTTTTATGAATTACCAACTCAAATATCAGGAGATGATCGCCATGGAAGAAGCAGGGAAAACTTGGTGTCCAGCTATTGAATTTAATGAAACTGATAGGGACTTAATTCTCAAGGCAGAAATTCCTGGAGTTGAAATCAAACATTTGAACATTAGTGCCGAACCAAAATCAATCTCAATTTCTGGAGTTCATGACCACCATAAGTTATCAACTGAAAAAGAACTAATTCCTTCACAGCTTCACTATGGACAGCTTGACTGCAATGTTTCGCTACCAGTAGAAATTCAAGTGGATCATATTGAAGCCGAACTCATTAATGGAGTGTTAACTGTAACCATGCCCAAGATTAATCATTTGGCAACTACGCTTCACCTTTAACAATTCGGCTTCATCAATCAGGCAGGATTTTTAAGCTCTTAATTGAGGAGAAACAAGCATGAAGGTACGTAATAAATCACCTAACTCAACGCCATTACTAGTTGGTTTTTCGTTGCTATTAATTGCCATAGCCGAAATTGCAGCGCTTCGGGCATTGACTAGAGCAATACTGCCGATTATTACGCAATCACCTTCTTTGGTAGAAGTACAGCCAGCCAAGTTTAGTCCTCAGCTGTATCGCTTGGAAATAGTCGATAATCGCATTCGGTTAATTCCCAAGACCATTGACACCGCTGCTACTTCTCCTCAACTGGCACTAGAACAAGCTTTAAACGAACTATTTACGCCATCTCTAGCCTTCGATCCAACCACTACAATCCCCCGAGGAACTCGTTTACTTAATTTGCGAACCAGCCCAAACGGTATATATGTGGATTTATCTCAAGAGTTTACTCAAGGCGGCGGTAGTAGTTCCATGATTTATCGAGTAGCTCAAGTTCTCTATACCGCCACCAGCATCCATTCTCAAGCACCAGTCTTCTTGTCGATTGAAGGAAAACCTCTCAACGAAGACTATCCTTTAGGAGGTGAAGGATTACTTCTCGAATATCCTCTGACAAGACAACAATTTAACCAAGATTTCCTTTTGCAATAGTAATTTAAGAGGTAAAAGATATGAAAATTGCTACCTGGATTCAAGATACAGTTCAATATGTTTGGAAGGGAGTTTCCAGACTTTTTCAGCCTACTGATGATGATTATCCCAAAACTGGAGTTCAACCTTACAAAGGAGATCCTTGTGAAGATCCTAAAAAATATTCTTGATTGATAAATAGTTAGCGGTTAGTGGTGAGGCAATTAAGACAAGCTTTGAGCGGTAACGCTTTCTGACTTATTGCTTATTACCACTAACTTTTTTTAGTTGGACAATAGGCTTAATTGCTCTTCTTAGAAGATTGAGAGGCAGATCACCAATGTATTGTAGCAGCAATTTATGCTATGATGCGTCAAAAAGTGATTCACCAAACCTATGCGATCATCCGCCAAGCTTTGAGGGAGCTTGCCAATTCCATTGCTGAGGAGCGTAAATCATAGCTATAAGATGCTGGCATGGTTTTGGCAATTACTCGCTCGCTTTTCTTATATTATCAAAATGTCCTAACCATAATGCGTAATGCTATAGTAGCCTTAAGATTTCGGGCTTTATGCTATTTAGCTGATGAATGTGGACAAGATGTTAGCTGTTATTGTTCCTGATGAAGAGCTATTTTCGCTCAACTCTAAAGAAAAATTGGCAATACTTCTTAAGTCATGTGTAAATCTAAACAAGGCTCTCCCTGACATTGATTTACTTCCACAATTACATGAGCAAGGGCAGAAATAGACTGAAGTAGGCTTTTGTAATATTCTGGTGATTGGGGATAATGGGTTACTAAGGAAATTGTCGCTGCTAAATGGTGGGGACTAACTTTCCAAACGTGCAAATCAGTAACACGATTATCAGCATCCGCTTCAATGATACTAATAATATCCAATTTTACTTGTTTCTTAACTGACCCATCTAGTAAAATCGAAGCCGTATCACCCATCAAACCGTAGGACCATTTAGCAATTACTACCATCCCTACTAATCCCATCACTGCATCCAGCCAAACCCAACCGAGAAATTTTCCCGCAACTAAGGCAATAATTGCCAGAATTGAAGTGAGGGCATCGGCTAAAACGTGAAAGTAAGCAGCCCGCAGGTTATGATCCTGATGATGATCGCCTTCACGGGAATGGTCATGATGATTCTGTAACAAAAATGCACTAGCTAGGTTGACAACTAACCCAATCACCGCAACAGCAATTGCTTGATCAAATAAAATAGTTTGAGGCTGGAAAAAACGAACAATTGATTCAATTCCCATTACTAAGGAAATTACTGCCAGTCCTACTGCACTGGCAAATCCTCCCAGTACTCCAACTTTACCTGTGCCAAAGCTATATTTAGGGTTATGGGCATGGGTGCGAGCATATTGATAAGCAAAAACCGTAATCCCAAAGGCTGCCACATGAGTTGACATATGCCAACCATCGGCAAGTAAAGCCATAGAACCAAACATTATGCCTGCTACAATTTCAGCAACCATCGTCAATGCGGTCAGCACCATTACTATTTTGGTATTTCTCTCTGCATGATGATGGTCAACAGAAAAATCATGGGAATGTTGCCATTGTTCTAAAAGATGGATATGCATAAATTCTTAGATATCTCAAAAACAGGAAATAGATGGAAATATTTTTCTTCCTTTAAACATGATATTTAGTTTCTGCTAGTTCATATAATCGCCGCCAAAATATGCGATTGAGTCCGACGACATACAAACTCATTATGACAACTTTAAATTTGTCTGACCAAGCAACAATCGGTCGCCAGAACAATTGATCCACCAAAATGATAATCATAGCAATGGTCAGCAATGCCTAACCCAACGCCGAGAGATTATCAACAGCGATCGCTTCTGCCATATAAGAACCTAAACCTGGTAATGTATAGTCCTGATACAAAAGCTACACAAAAAGAAATTAAACTTCGTTTAAATGCTCAGCTACTTCCCGATATAGGTTAGCAATATGGGCATCTGCTAAACTATAGTAAACATTGCGCCCTTCACGACGATATTTGACCAAACGTAGGTTGCGCAGCAAACGTAATTGATGAGATACAGCTGATTCACTCATTTTAACTACTGCTGCCAAGTCACAGACACAAAGTTCTGCTTTGAAAAGTGCCGAAATGAGTTTAAGGCGATGGGGGTCTGCCATGGCACCGAAAAACTGCGCCATTTGCTGCGCTTTTTCTGTAGTAACGATTTGCGATTGTACTTGACACACTTGTTCTAGATGAACTAAAGAAGTCTCACAACTGGGAGCCTCCGATTCTAAAAAGGTTTGCTTGTCTGATTTGTCCACTTTGTTCATTACTATAGATTTTAAAACCCTGTCAGTTTAATTGCTTGGACAATACTGGGTGAAGATATTCTGGAGTTTACCTCTTTGATAATGATACTCATTTTAAGACTGAATGTCTATTCAGATGAACAAACAAAATGATCGCTCATTCTTCTTTAGCGATCGCCAGCCCTAATTTAGCAGCACCTTGACTGTTAGAACGAGCCTGCTGTGACCGTTGGTCAGCTGAATTTGTGAAGCCATTGCCCAAGCCGCTAATTCCTCTTCAACTAAGTTATGTCTAGTAGTTGGCTAACAGTTACAATACGATAACCTCTTTGTCTCAAATCCTTTAAGATCGCCTCAAGTGCGATCGCCGTATTACGCGCTACTTTGATTGAATTGGCATGAAAAACTAAAATTGCTCCAGGAAAGATCATTTGTTTGGTATACATTGCCGTCAACCTAGGATGGTTAGTTATATCGAAAGTATCAAAAGGAATCATCGAAGCGAGTACTAGTTTAAGATCGTAATTCTCTTGGGCCGTTAAAAGAGCGATCGCTTTGAGCATGGTTTGATTATAAAAACCTCTCCCTGGACGATACCAGCGAATTCCCTCGCTACCAGTTAGATCGAGGAGTTTCTCGTGGGCTTCTTTTAGCTGTTGTTCAAATTTTTGGGGAGTTAATAAAGCATGAGTTTCATCAATTACGCCATGATTGGCTATTTCATGACCATGAGCCATAATTTCGGAGATAATCCGAGAACTTGGGCTGAGATGGCTGCTAATGATAAAGAAGGTAGCTCTAGCTGGCTCTAGATAACTATATTGCTGGTTATGTTTAGCGATCGCCTCTAGAATTATGCGAGTACCGCAATCGCCTTGATCTTGCCGACAGGGTGCATCATCGATCGTCAACGCCACTACTTTTTCAGTAGTTTTTTGATAAAAAATAGCATCAGGAAACAGCTGCGCGACACCATTGACTAATTCCTGGGATAAACTTTTCATTATTAGCTATTTAACTAAATTCTCCTGGATGTAAGCCAAGCCATCTGTCGCCTTCTAACTGAATAATCATCATTTTGCAGGGTTCATTACCCACAGTACCCGAAAGATGTCCTTGAAGTCCCTCAGCATTGGATTTGGTATTTTGATCGCCTCCAAAAGAAACTTCCCCTACTCCCATTTCTACTCGCACGCCGTCCATTGTTTCCACAAACCATTTACCGGACAAGGGGATAATCCATTGAGGTTGGGGGTTTTCATGCCATTCTCCTACCCAGCCTACAGGTAATTCAGCCAAAACGATTTTAGCATCGGCGGTAAGCAGCCTGTTGTTCCACTGTGGCGCAGCATCTCCACTCATGCTTTCTTGTTCAAAGTTAGTTAACTCGCACTGAGTTTGGTGGCTAACTCCCTGATCATCTGTCCAAACGTGCCAATACTTAAAGTTTGGTGAGGTAAACTGGTCTTGATCTACATCGGTCATGATAATTATCTCCTGGTCATGTAAGCGATCGTTATTTAAAACCCGATCTAGCGTGATCAATAATTTCACGCCATGAAATCAGCTTAATACTTGATACCTGCTTCTGATAGAGTTTGCTGTACCTCTTGGCGAATTGTCGCTACTTGCTCTACCCAAGTAGGACTACTGGCATAACCATTTTCATAAATTTTTGTTAGGGTTACGCGATCATCGCCAGTCAACTCCTTGACTGACTCAGCAAAGATATCAAAGCATTTAGAAACCTCTGAGCAATTTTCATAACTAATCTGCTGTCCGTTTTTTTTTAAAGTTATACAGTCATCACTAACGCACCTTAAACCAAAATGATTTCCCTGACCGATGAGATAATCTCCATTGCCACTTTCATGACGAGCGATCGCTAGAGTAAGATCTAGAGGAATACCATATTCTTTCTGAATTCTTCGCGCTTCTGGTAACAGGCTATTTACGTATTCACTATCAGTTTTTTGGGGCGTGGCTTGAGCGATCGCCACAGGTGTAATCGTTATTGATATACTGGCAATAGCTAACCAGCTTAAATACTGCCAATTAAATAATTTTGAATTCATTGTCTTGCTCAATTGTGAGCGGTTTTATTAGTAATTTAGTTTAGTGGAAATCTGATTCCCACACGCCAAGATAAATATGATCGTCTGACTCTCGTTCTATACTTCCTTTAAGATCTCCTAGCTGAAATGAATATTCATTGGCTTGACGGAGGTAGATTTGTTCTAGTTCTTGAGTTATTGAGGGAGTAATCTTACCCTGAAGTAGACTAGCTAAAATATCTTCAATTGCTCCTAAACCTACAGATGGGGCGATCGCAACTTCGGTTTGTCGCAAATTATTGGTATCGAGGTCAAATAAATAGCCCAGATCGATCAAACCATTCGCCCGATTTTTGTAGACCCAGGCACTACTATTTTGCCAATATCCTTTTTGAATAGCATTAGGTTCGCCCATAACTTCTCTCAACTGCTTTTTGGGAGTTCCTGTGGCAAAAATAGGTATTTCAATTAGATTTTCGGACTGGCTATTAAGCATTGATGGCTGTTCGACAGCTGGTTGCGCAAGTTCAGGCAGCTTAGTCGGCAAGGAGATTGATGGTTCAGGTAGTGGAGCAACAGGACTATGTTGACTAACGTTCCAATCGTACCAGACAATAATGGCTGTACCAACAATATATAACCCGCCCAGGACATATATTATGGTTTTCCACCAATTTATCTGGCTTTGACGATTTTTATCGCTTTTTTGCCCAATATTGTGGCTTTTCAGCGAGTCGTTTTGTTCTGGAGAAACTTGCTTGTCATGATGCTTAAAATTTTTAGTTAATAAATCATCGAGCATTTCTGAAGCAGAATTATAGCGATCGCCTAAATTAGAGGTAGTGGCGCGACCAATAATCACCGCTAAATTTGAATCTGAACTAGCAATTACCGAAGGGATTTGAAAATTGCCTGATTTTGGATCGACCTCAAGATCTAGAGGATTTTTAGCCGTTAGTAAATAAACTGCCATAAGTCCTAAGCTATATAGATCGCTGGCAGGGACAGAGCGACCCAAGGTTTGTTCTGAGGGTGCATAACCGTAGATGTTGTTTGAGGCAAACATTTGCTTGTCACCATAAAACCCATATGTCGCTACTATTTGCTTGATGCTGCCAAAATTGATGAGCATTGGAACATAATCGTCATCACGCAAGATAATGTTTTTGGGTTTGATATTTTGGTGAATTACTCCCTGGCTGTGTAGGTACTTTAAGACTAATAAAAGTTTGATTAGGATTTCTCTGACTTCTGCGGCAGTCAGCTTCCCCTTAGTCTGAACTTTCTCTTTGAGAGTTTCACCTTCAATTAATTCTCGAACTATATAGTAGGTTTGATAATCGTTTGAATAAGTATAAATTTGAGGTAGATGTCGATTATTTAGGCTTAACTGTTTGAGTCGTTTTGCTTCTTTTTGAAACTCTATCTCAATCCATTGAGCAATCTTAATCTTTTGCACAATTGGCTCGAATACTTTAATTACACAACTCCGTGGTGGATTTTGGTAGGTATCTAAAGCAAAAAAAACTTTATTGAAGCTGTTGGTGCGTTCTATATGCAAAATAAAATAGCGATTATATAGTAGTGTTTGAGCCTCTTGCATTTTGAATTAATTTATCTTGTCTGGGGTTTTTCTGATAAAAAGCACATTTGACTTGAGCTGGCTGGAGACAATTAAAGCTGTTAAATTAAAAGCTATTCAATAAAATAATCTTATTTATGTATTCAGTCTAGTCAAATTTACGGTTAAAATCTTATTGGCAACAACAGACAATTGATGGACAAAGAGAAACTGGCAATAAAAAACTTCCCCCATAGTAGGGGAAGACAATTAAGTAGGTGAAATATTTAGATATGTTTATCCCAGACTGTCTTTAAGACGATCGCAGACACGCAAAGCATTAGCGACGATTGTTAAAGTGGGATTGACTGCACCCATAGAAGGAAAGAAACTGCCATCTACGACATATAGGTTATCTACATCATGAGTACGACAGTTGAGGTCAAGCACAGTAGTTTTAGGATCTGAACCAAACTTACAGGTACCCACCTGATGCCATACGGCAGAAAGAGGCACAGTGGTCACCATAAAGAGGAAAAAATCAACTTGGCGCAAGTAACTCTGCCACATATCGACAAAATCCTGGTGAGCTTTAAGATTATTGCGCGTAAAATCAACTTTAATTTTACCTTCATCGGTTACCGTAACGCGGTTATTGGGATCGGGTAAATCTTCACTAGTTAGCCACCAGTCGACAGCATGATCTGCCATATACTGTAAAGTAGCCTGAGGTACAGAGTCTGGAGAAAATAGAGCTAATCGATTCCATGTAGACTTACCCGTCATTTGAACCTGCCCTAAAGGATAATTGTGATCTCGGCTGCCAAAATAGAAATCATTAAAGCCGAGAGTTTTTTGAAACTTGACTGGATTGGGCTTATCGGCGATCGCTACTATGGAAGAATGATTATGTAGCATCAAGTTGCGTCCTACCATCCCAGAAGAGTTTGCCAAACCATCAGGATGCTGTTCATTCTTGGACTTTAATAGTAGTGCAGCCGAATTGATTGAACCGCAGGCAAGCACAAAAAGATCAGCGCTATATTGTTCTGTATTGCCGTCTACCTCGACTTCTACCGCTAAAAGGTGCTTACCACTATTATCAGTGATTAGCTTTGTGACTAAAGTATTGATTTTAATTTCTACGTTGTCGTATTTTGTGGCGGGGTCAATACAGGCGATTTGAGCGTCTAACTTGGCATCAATTTTGCAAGGATAAGGATCGCAGGTAGCACAGCGAATACAGTTGCTATTTTCAGGATCTTCTGTGTTGCGATCGATTGCCAGAGTTAAATGATGTGGATGCAAACCCAACTGCGCCAATTCGTCAGCTACTTCCTGCATTCTAGGTTCGTGAGGTAAAGCTGGGAAAGGATATTCGGCAGACATCGGCGGTTCGGTAATATCTTCGCCTTTTTGTCCATGGATTTTAAAGATGCTTTCTGCACGAGTATAGTAGGGTTCCATATCTTGATAGCTTAGTTCCCAAGCAGGAGAAACGCCTTCTCGATGTTTTAATTCGCCAAAATCCTCTTCCCTCATTCTTTGTAGGGCAGCACCATAAACTTTTGTATTACCGCCAACGTTATAAAAAGCCTGGGGTCTAAAACTATTGTTAGCGTGGTCTAACCATTGCTCTTCTACCTGATATTTTCTACCCTGAAAAATTGCATCGGGATTCCAATTATCGTCTTCTTTAGGCAAATATCCGCCTCTTTCGATAATTAAAATACGTTTACCTGTTGGAGCGAGGGAATAAGCGACAGTTCCACCACCTGCACCCGCACCGATAATGATTACATCGTAATGATTCATGTTTGATTGATTATTATTTACTGATTATTTCGATCCTTCTTGAGCGGATTCATTACCTAAGTCTCTTGCTGCTTTATGCTAAAAACTACTTATTGATTAAATCATGTCAAGCCAGTTAATTTCAGTATCTTTGACTGCTGCGGCACTAGGCATTTTTTGGCGACGCATCAATTCTGAGATCGCTGCAATATCGCGATCGCGATTTACTCCTGCCACTGCCATAACTTGCTCATTTTTTAGATAATAGGCGAGAAATTCTGGTTGTTCTAGATCTCCCTCTATTTTTACATCATCCCACTGTTCGGCGTGTCCCACATAGCGCAATTTGAGATCGTATTGACCAGACCAAAAGAACGGAACAATCGCCGCAACTTTTTGCAGTTTATTTTTACCGAGCATATTGACTGCTGCCATACGTCCTTGCTGTGCTGCCAACCGCCAGTGTTCGATGCGAGTTGACTCTCCCATAGGTGCGTAAGGAAATCTAGCAATATCTCCAGCTGCATAGATATCTTGGATTTTTGTTTGCAGGTATTCGTTCACGGGAACACTCTTATCTTGCTCGTTGAGTTCTATTCCTGCTAAATAACTAGTGTTTGGTTCAACGCCAATCCCCAAGATCACTAAATCGGTGGCTACTTTTTCGCCATTGGCTAAAACAGCATACTCAACTTGCGACTCGCCAGTAAATTCTTGGACTTTAGTTCCAAATTTAAAAGTAACGCCTTTTGATTGATGAATCTTTTGGAACATCTGACCCAGTTTGTCGCCTAAAATCTTTTTAAACGGAACATCACTAGGAGACACCACGGTAACTTTGATGCCTTGTTGAGTTAAACTAGCTGCTGCTTCCATGCCAATAAAGCTCGAACCAATCACCAAAGCTTGTTTAACTTTGTCGATCCCATTTAAAATAGAATTAACATCTTCTGGCTGTCGTATCGTATGAATACTGGCGAGATCTGACCCAGGTACGTCTAGCTTTCTAGCTTTCCCTCCTGTTGCCAATAATAGGGAATCGAATTTAAGACTAGAATTGTCGGCAAAAGTAATAACTTGATTTAAAGCATCAACTTTAGTTACTGCTGTGCCAAAACGTAACTCAATACCATGCTGTTCATAAAATTCACAGCTTCGTAAAGATAAGGCATCTGATTTTGCCTGACCCTGAAGATAGCCTTTACTTAGCTTAGTGCGGTCATAAGGTAGCTTCTCCTCCGCGCTAACCAAAATGACTTTACCTTGAAATCCTTCCTGTCGTAAAACTTCTCCCGCCGCCGTACCGGCTGCACCTGCACCCAGAACTACAAAAGTGCGATCATCTACACTCGGTTCATATCTCGCCATCGCCAAAGTGCGATGCTGAGTAACTTCTTCTGGTAGTGTAACTAATACCTGTTCTTCTTCTACTCGGACAGGGAAATGAGTTAGAGAATCCAAGCCTGGGGGTTCTTCCTGTTGTCCCGCGATCGCATTGAAACAGGCATTATGCCAAGGACAAACTATTCTTTCACCACATAACACTCCTTTGGCAAGTGGTGCGCCATAGTGGCTACAAAATGCCCCCGTAGCATAAAATTTATCTTCAATTTTGGCTAACAATATTTGCGAGTCTTCTACAGCTATTTGCTGCATTTGACCATTTTGTAGGTCTTTGATCTTAGCTACAGCTACTTCTTTCATTAAATATTTGCCGTTAAATATATAAGTATCTACCGTTCATCACTAAACTTTTTAATTACAGATGAGCAATAAATAGTTTTGTTAACTATCTTCGATAAATATTTTTTTTTTGGTATCCGACTAAGGTATTAGATAGTTACTTGACTATTATCGCAAAACCAAAGCATGTATCAAGTTTTAGTGACTCAAATAAACCAAATCGCGATGTCAATCTATCTATAGTTAGACAATGAGACAATTCAGATAAATTGGTAGCCAGCTATAGATTATAAAACTAGCAAAAAATCTCATTTAAGCACAGGGTGGAAATCTCGCTGATCAATAAGTGAAAGCTAGATATAGTGTGGCATTGGTGTTTTCTAAAATAGTAATAATGCAGCTAAAAAAGCCAGCTAATATTTTTATTTTTGACGACCATATGAAGATACAATCATCGGTGTTAGTTCCCCTTGGTTTTGGTAAATACGTTCGTAGCGATCGCGTTACTGCTTTGGTTCCCATTGAAGAGGAAAGAGGTTCGGGAAGGCGCACCTTTGTTCATCTGGAAGGTGAAGTTTCTCCCATCGTAGCATCTCGTTCTGAAGCAACTATTCTCCGTGATCTTGTTCAAGAACCAAAAGAAGTTACTCAGTCGCGACAGCAGCAAGAAATTCTCCAGGATTTACTCAGCGATTTGAGTCAGGTTAACAATACGCTTCGTCGTATCAATCGTGATGAAAGTGGTTTGGATCTAGATCGTCTAGAACAGCGCATCCGTCAGGTAGTAGAAGAAGAATAATTATTTTCGGGGTGTTTAGCAGCACCCTTTGCCGTTAAATACTGATTATTTTTAGCGCGATCGCTTTGGAACTTGAGAACCAGGTTATGAAGATCTAACTCTAGGGAGATAGAGATGGCAAAGAGTTCTAATAAAATGGCAACTGTAGAGAAATTAATCACAAATAAATATGTTGAGTTCACAATTATCGATTGGCAGACTAAGAGCTTTCGCAGGTAAATTAACTCTTGGTGTTAGTGCGATCGCTTTATCTATTTTTGTCTGGTTTGGTTTTGCTTCAATTAGCAATATTCAAGCTAATGCAGAAGCTATCAGTGATCTACCTTTAATTGCCGCTACATCTGGAGTGGCAGATCAAGTAGAAGGTGCAGCCGAAAAAGGTATCGGTACTGCCAGACGCAACCTGGGTGATATGACAGGAGATACATCTGAGCAAGCAAAAGGTGCAATGCAGCAGGCTAAAGGTGAGGGTAAGCAAAATTTAGGTACAACTAAAAACAAACTTGATGATGCTAAAGATACTGTAGAAAATAAATCTGAAAGTATTATCGATTCAGTAAAAGATTTCTTTGAATAGATAGATAGCGGCTAACCAAAAGCTTGTTGCTAAACGGTGGTTAATAGACAATGAACAAACTAGAAAAGTAGTTACACTACCAGCTTTTTATTGTTGTTTTATTCTCGGTCATTAATCGCCTTTCTCAACAATAAAATTTAATCTGAATTTCTTATTTAACTATAGTTCAATACCAGAAATGTTGAATGATAAGAAAAAAGGTAATAAAAGGGCTGAGATAATAGTAAAATCAACCTAATTTATCACCTCTAAATATCTATCAATGTTTGTATCAAATTTCCCTCGAACA
>JBHJNW010000098.1:0-19947 GCA_050330395.1 Pleurocapsa sp. | reverse complement strand
ATTGGCGCACAATGGAATTCAGAAAACGTGTCCCAAATATTGAGGCTTCGTTGTGCTTATTTGAATACATCCATCAGTTTGAGTATTTGTGCTTAGTCAAAAAGAGGGATGCTCCCCTCGAACAAGAACAGCAAGAACTTGAATCTCTCAAATCAGAGTTTTTATTAAATAGTAATGAGTTAGTAGATGAAAGAGAACCTGAACAAGGCAAACAAGTAGAACATACCGCTTCTATAGTCGATACTTCTATCGCAGTGGAGTCTAAAATTAATTTTAGCAAACAGATAGAAAATAATCAAAATAGCCAAGTTATTAATACAAACTCTAGAGAAGAAAATTTTGATACAACTTCTGCATCTAATAACTCGAAAGAATTAAGAAAAGTATGGATTATTGGTAGTACAATTGGATTCTTTATTTTCTTAGGGTTAATAATAAATGGCAACGGAACAAATCAAACAGTAAGCAATATTGAACAACAAATTTCTAACACTATCCCTTCCGAGACTTTCAAACAAGATAATTCATTAGAGACAGAAGAAATAATTGAGTCTTCACCAAAGGTATCCACTCGACTTCAAGAACAGAATTTTAACAATTATGATTTTCCTTTAGATTCCTGTGGTGATCAAGATCCTGACGGTGCTAATATTTGGTATCCAGTTTATGTTGATGACACGCCAGAAAATTTAAGCACAATTCATAATAACTATTGCCAAGATGCCATCCGTAAATATCGGAAGCAAGAGCAATTTTACTCGATTCAAGTTGCTTCTTTTATCAATGAATTCAAAGCTAAAAAATTTGCTGAATTAATGCAAATTAATATAGGCAGCGGAGAAGTTGGTGAATCAGCAGTTTATAATTTTGATAATACTTCTAATAGTCTTTCGTCTAAAAATTCTTCAACAAATAGTAATATAGCTAGTTATGACTTGAATAAAAGTTATGAATATATTAATGAAAGCGAATCTATCGCTCTTATCACAAGATTATATGATTTACTCTCACAAAAAAGTTTTACTGAAGCTGAATTACTGTATAATCCGCAATTAGCATATCAATTTAACTCTAATTTCTTTAGTCAATTTGAAAAAGTAACAGTAGAAAACTTACGCACAACTTCAATAAGCAAAAATTCAATTACTTTCATCGGAGAAAATACTTATATTTGGTTGGATGGTTCAACCCAGAAAGAATCGAGATCTTATAAAGTTGAAAATTTTAATGGATACTTAAAAATTACAGCTTCTAAATTTATTAAAGTTACTAAATTTAGATAGTATACTAACATCTTAAAATTTATTTGATTTACTATGATTAGTGCGATCACAATCTTAATTAACTGTGATTTGTATCTTCTCCTAATTTTTATTTGAAAGCGATAATAGAGTCTTAAGTATGATTTTTTAATAAATTTAAAAATTATGTCTCTTTCTAAAATAGAAAACAAGATTGAATTATTGGAGAATAAACTAAAAGAAATAGATACTACTATTACTGATTCTATTGAACGTAATGAATATAAAATAGAGTTGCAGAAACAGGTCAAAAAGCTTAAGCGAACAAAAAGTAATTTAGAACAATTACATCAAGAACAACAAGAACTTGAATCTTTGAGATATGAAGTTTCTATAGTTTACGAAAAATCAGAAAATAAACAACAAATTAGCCAACAATTGCCAGAAAAAATTTTAGAAGCTGATAAAACGGAAGCTAAAAAAATCGAAGCTAGAGTTATTGAGCAAACACAAAGTGATTGGGATTTACCAATTATTCAAAGCTCTGATGACTGGACTAATGATTATGCTACTTTAGTTCCTAATAGTTCTGCTTTTTCTAAAAACTCAACAAAATTACCAAAAAACAAGACAAACCATCTAATTTTTTTGTCCGAAAAAGCAATTTTGGTATCAAGCATATTCGCTATATTTGGATTCATTTTTCCATATATATATACAAGAAGATGGAAGCCATTATGTATATTAATTACTGCACTGGTGTCTACCACTATTTTTATTTCTGATGAAAGTACTTTAATAGCTGCTCCTTGGATATCAGCTATTGATAATGGAATTGCAATTAGTAAATCAAAAAATAAAGTCAAGCATAAATTATCTTAAAACTAATTAATATCTTAAAATGATTTTAATGAAAGTTGAACAAAAAAATATTAGGTAATGGTGTCAGGGAATTGATTATCTGTACTAAAGAATAAATCAATTTTGTATTCATCTTTCTTTCTCGCTGATCAAAGCTTACTTAATTTATATTCAGCTTATTATAAAAAAGGAGCTTTGATTTGTGGCGATTGGGCTTAAGCCCACGGACGCGCCTCCAGGCGCTAATCCTTTAGGGCTTAGCGATCGCTAAGCTAAAAATACTAAAAGAGAATAATTATTGATCTTCGACAAACAAACTGTTCAATTTAAATATTGTAATAAAGCAAAAATTGGTAGAAAATCGGTAGACCAAGTTACTGTCAATAGTCAAAACTCAATTTAGAAGAGATATACAGAATTAATTATTTCACTTTGGGGTAGTGTGGGTCATAAAAAGAGATTCCGAGATTGCGATCGCTATATCTAAACTCTGAATTACTTTTCGGATCGTAGTCTTTCTCAAAATTAATGCGATCGTGTTATTCTGGGGACATGAACAACATATATGTTGTTCACTAGCAAATTATTAAAAATCAATCAATATGCTACCCCCGTTTAATGAAAGGGGTAATCTTTCTCCTGGTATATATGAAACGAACTGGACTGAATTATGCAATAGATTTGGCTTCAATGCTCACAGACAAAATATCCTCGTAGGTTTACAAATGGCTCTCCAACTTCTAGCCCAAGCAAACTGCCAGCGAGTTTATATTGGCGGCAGCTTTGTCACCAACAAAGAATATCCCAACGATTTCGATGGTTGCTACGATGACATGAGCATAGATTACGATTTACTCGACTCCATATTTGATGAAGATCTTCTTGTTCAAAAAGAAACATTTGGCGGAGAATTATTCGCTGATCCTGTATTTCAAGGCTTTTTACAGACTGACAGAGATGGCAATCCCAGAGGCATTATCGCTCTAGATCCTAGAGATTTACTCAAATAAGAGGAAAATAGCAGTGATTCAAAACGAACATCAATATAAAGTAACTCAAAATAAACTCAAAGACTTAGAACAGGCATTAGCCGAACTGTTCCAAATTGAAAATACTTTGCATCCGCGACAGTTTTCGTTACGTAAAAATAGCTTGCAAATGACGATTGACAATTTGAAAAAAGAAATTGAAGAGTATGACGCTTTAAAACAACAACAGATACCGATTAAGATTGCGTCAATTCAAGAATTGCCATTGGCTCTAATTAGAGCGCGAATTTCGATGGGTATGACTCAAAAAGAACTAGCAGAGAAAATGGGAGTCAAGGAACAACAAGTTCAACGAGATGAGGCTAATCAATATAGTTCTGCTGGGTTTCAGCGTCTTATAGCAGTAGCACAAGCTCTCAATCTTAAACTGCAAGAGACTCATATTTTGCTGAAATCTTGAATTTACATATCTTATTAAAGATAGCCTAAATTTGTCGAACATAAGTAATTATCAGGAATACTTGACTTTATCTTGACTTTCGAGCAATTAATAGTTTTGGGTGTAAATCGGGTGTAATTACTTTTGAAAAATCCTGTAATAACTGCTGTGAAAGGATTTGTACTAGGACTCATAAGCCGAGGGTCGGGAGTTCAAGTCTCCCCTCTGACACTGTTTTAAGAATTAATATTAAACTTGCGATCTATATCTGATCTAAAAAGGTACTTTCTAGGCGTGTTGCAATGCGGATCGGAAAACCTCAGGATATTTCTAGGTGCTAAAAATTTTTCATTGCCTTGTGGTGGTGGGGAATTATTAGCAAATGGAACAGTATTTATCGGCGGCGGAAGTGGGCAAAGCTGTTGGGGTTCACTACCGTACGATTGAAAATTGGGCTTCCCCTGACGGGGGGACAACCTCCAAAATCCATAGATGACAAGAGATGTACTGGTTTTAGTAATTTCAATTGTTAACTTTGACGGTACTGTAAGCCACAGGGAGTTTATTCACCCAGGCAGAGACATAGACCGTCGCGACAAACGACTGCGAGTTAGCAAAAAAGCAAGTCTTACGGGTAAATTGAGCATATGAATAGACAAAAAACTTATGTAAACTGTAAACGCGATCGCGTTTACAGCAATAATTAAATCCAGAAAAGCGAATAGCCACGAATTAACTAGTTGAGAACGGTTTGTACGAAAAAGCTAAAAAAGCTGACAATATAGATACTTAATTACTAAATAAGGGTTGTTTTCAGGTTTATGAGTCAGGTTGATTCTTGGGAAAAGCGGAGTACTATTTCATTATCGCGTTTGCTACCGAGATTAGAAGAACGTTTCAGCGATCGCGTTGATCGAGTAGAATGGCAAGGTTATTTAGAGCGCATTAAGACTCATTTTCCCCGTCTATTTCGGCTGCTTTATCAGCTTTATGGCAATCAATATGATTTCTTTTATCATTTAGAAAACATCTTGGCTACTGGGACAAAGATGTGGTTGGAACGGTCTGATGACCTTAAGGCACTTGATGTAATGCGACAAGCCGATCCGCAATGGTATCAGTCCAATCGCATGGTAGGGGCAATGTGCTATGTCGATCTCTTTGCTGGTAATCTTCAAGGAATTTGCGATCGCATTCCCTATTTAACTGAGTTAGGCATTACCTATCTGCATTTGATGCCTCTGTTTAAATGTCCCGAAGGAGACAACGACGGGGGGTATGCCGTTAGCAGCTACCGAGAAGTCAGTCCCGCTTTGGGAACAATGGAAGAACTAGCACAGCTAGCTACAGAATTAAGACAGCATGGCATTAGCTTAGTGGTTGATTTTGTGTTTAACCACACCTCTGACGAACACGAATGGGCAAAACAAGCCTTAACAGGAGATCCAGATTATCAAGAGTATTATCGGATGTATCCTAACCGACAACTGCCCGATGCTTTTGAAAAAACCATTAATTCGGTATTTCCTGATGAACGCCCTGGCTGCTTTACTTATAAAAACAAGATTCGTAAATGGGTTTGGACTACCTTCTATAATTTCCAATGGGATTTGAATTACGAAAATCCAGTAGTATTCTGCCGTATGGCGGAAGAGATGCTGTTTCTTGCCAATATGGGAGTGGAGATCTTACGCTTAGATGCAGTCGCTTTTTTGTGGAAGAAATTAGGCACGAGTTGTGAAAACCTACCTGAAGCCCACCTGTTGATTCAAGCATTTAACGCTTTAGTTAAAATTGCTGCCCCAGCAATGGCTTTTAAATCAGAAGCAATTGTTCATCCTGACGAAGTAACTCGCTATATTAGTCAAGAAGAATGCCCCCTATCCTATCATCCGCAGTTAATGGCATTGTTATGGGATGCTTTGGCCGTAAGAAATATTCGTTTACTGCGTCATGGTATGGAAAAACGATTTACCCTATCAGACAACTGTGCTTGGGTAAACTATGTTCGCTGTCATGATGATATTGGCTGGGGTATTGCCGACGATGATATGCAGGAGTTGCAAATCAATCCTTACGACCATCGACGGTTTCTGACTCAGTTTTATACTGGTCGGTTTGAGGGCAGCTTTGCCAAAGGTCTTCCGTTTCAAGAAAAGCTTGATACAGGAGAAGCACGTATTGCTGGCACGACTGCATCCCTATGTGGTTTGGAAAAGTTGACCGATGAGAGCGATCCGACAGAAATTGATTTAGCAGTTCGACGCATCCTCTTATTACATGGAGTCATTTTAACTATCGGAGGTATTCCGCTGATTTATTTAGGAGATGAATTGGGGATATTAAATGACTATACCTATATCGAAACTCCAGAAAAAGAAGGCGACAGTCGTTGGGTTCACCGTTCGGCATTCAATTGGGAACGTGCCAAGAAGCGGCGGGAGAGTTCTAGCATCCCAGGGCATATTTATTTGGGGCTTTTGAGGCTGATTCAAATTCGCCAACAAAACCGAGCTTTTAGCGGGGCAGAAACTGAGATTATTGATACTGGCAATGACTGCATTTTTGGTTACTTTCGTTCTCAACAGGAACAAAATGTCTTAGTTTTAGCTAATTTTAGCGATCGCGAACAGGAAATTGTCGCCAAGCGCTTGAGATTACTGGGAATGCGGAAGATATTTACCGATATTGTCTCGGGTAAAACCATTTCTGCTGTCCAAAAACTTGTCTTGGAGCCTTATCAGCTGGTGATTTTGCTCTAGTCAGAGGCTGTTATTAGCTTTTAGCTTTTAGCTGCCAATCGATATCATGTTCTTTTCTTGACGCTCTCCCGCATAAATGACGGGGGCTTGCGCCTGCCCGCGCATTACTGTCATAACTCGATTCAGCGATCGCTTAAATTTTGGCACACCAAAAAAGAATCGTGGCAGCAGCTAAAGTTTTCGTATGGGCGATCGCTATTTCCACATTAATATTTTGTGACTCAAATCTCTTGGCTAAACTAGCGTGCAGTCTCATTGTGGGTTGACCGCTGTCACGATGACGAACTTCTAAATCTAAATAGTTGAAGTTATAAAATCCTATCTGGTTAGTAGCTTTGACCAAGGCTTGTTTGGCACACCAAATGCCAGCAATAGATAGTAAGGGGGTTGGCTTTTTTTGGCAGTAGTTGCGTTCGTAAACAGAGAATAGATTAGAATTACTTAGCAGCGATCGCAGTTGCTCCTCTTCAATAGAATATATTTCTTGTTCGACACAAATTAAGTGAGCAGATTTAGCTAGATACATTATTTTGAAGTCAGAAGTCAGAAGTCAGAAGTCAGAAGTCAGAAGTCAGAAGTCAGAAGTCAGAAGTCAGAAGTCAGGAGTCAGAAGTCAGGAGTCAGGAGTACCACGCATGGTATAACATCAGACGTACCATATCGGTAATTTATCTAACTGACTTAACTTAGACTTGCAATTAACATTGACTCGATTTCTTGGGACTCAGCAGGTTTAACCTCCGTTGCAGCCAGTAGTTGATGGATGATCTTTTCTCTGACTTCCCAATTGAGGCTGGGGCTGTTGTTCAGACAATCGAGCAACAATACATTGGCTTGGTAATACTGTTCTAAAGACTTTTGCTGTTTAACATCAAACTGCCATTGATAACCCATGTTGCGATACTGTGCTGCCACAGAGTTAAAGCTATTGGACCATGCTTTACCCTGGTTGTGCCACCACCGCCAAAACTGGGTGATATTATCTTCTAATACAGGAAGTTGTCTGGCTAATTGTTGCAGTTCTCTAGCTAATTCTGGTTGAATCTGGGTAGCATGAGCGATCGCTCTATTTAAGGTACGTTGAAAGGTTAACGCAGGACACTGTATAGATTCTATGTTATGTGTCAAGTTAGAAATATGAAATAAGCTTAAGTCAAGTACTAAATCGAGGTTAGAGCTAATTTCACTGCTAAAGTTAGGCTCAAGCCGCAAAGCTAAATCAAAATTACTGCCAATACAGCCTAAAATTTTGCTTAGTCCCAGACTAAAATAAAAAGCCCGAATCGTGGCTGGTTGGAATTGAGTCGGCTGGCTGTAGCTGCTTGTCGTTATCCCATCAACTCTTAGCGTTTCTACCGATTGCGCTTTGCAGTTAACCCAGTCGAGCAAGATTTTTAAATCATCAGCTTGAGCTAGCTGGGAACTAATCTGCTGACTCATAATTTGCAGCAGCTTGTCTGCTTGGGGAGACATTTCTGCCACCAGTACGAAAATCTCGCGCCATCTTTCATCCGTCATGTATTTAACCAGATGGTTTAGCATGGCGCTGGAAACTGATAGATCGTATTCAAACACGAACTTTCTTGCCGTTAGATATTCCTGAAAGGCTAGATGGGAAAATGAATAAACTTTTTTAGCTTGTTCGACAATTAGTCCATATTTGGCTTCGAGAGATTTAAGTACCTTCTGGGCGTTTATTTTGGGTATGTAAGCATCATCAAGAGCGATCGCGTAGTTGGCAATACAAAACTTTAATTCAGCTTCTTTAAAAAAGTGTTGTTTGTGTTCAAATGTTCTCAGAGCCATAGCACACAGCAATTCTTTTTCTTGTTGCAGAGATAAACTATTGTCTGTATCTCGTTCGATACTGCGTTCTGCATCCCACTGTCTGAGCATTATGTCCAAAGCTTCTTCATAGATTTCTGAGCGACGAGAAGGAAAATCTGCTGATTCGGCAAACAAAATACACAGCAAAGTTAATAACAGAGGATTGCTCGAAAATTCTTGAATTAAACTATTTTGGTCGAGCTTTTCGAGAAAATCAATACTTTTGCGACGCTCTTTAGTCGAGAACCATTTAGTAGCAAAATCAGCAATTTGTGCTTCTTTAAAGTCGGCTATTTCTACCTCAGTAAACTGCTCAAAATTGCAGTACTGTACACCATGACGGCAGCTAATTAGATAGCGATTGCCAGGAAACCATTCAGTGAATCGTCGTAAATGCTTACCAATATCCTGACGAACCGACATCTTGACTTCATCCAAGCCATCAATGATGATAAAAAACTTGCCCTGATTTAATAGCTGCCTCACCTGATTTATTTCTGGGGATTGGCAATTTTTAACTAACTGTTTAGTGATATAGTTGACTAAGCTTAGGGATGAGTCGTAGGCGACAAAATCTCTCAAAGGCACAAAAATCGGAATTCTCTCTGGTTCAAATTCTCCCCGAGAACATTGTAAAGCCAAGGATTTCAAAAACATAGTTTTTCCAGAACCAGGCTTACCCAAAACAATTAGTTTGTCATAGCGCCTTGCTGCCGACAACCCAGATATTTTCTTCTGTGGTGATTCCCAGTCTCTGGGGAGTATTTTGCGCTCAAAACATGACAGGCAGATGCTTTCAGCTTCTAGTCTTCGCCGTCCAGTTATTTTTTCGTAAACTTCAGTATCGACATATATATCCTCGAGATACATCGGACAAGACATATCTAATACTCGCATTGTTCCACACATTGACAAGATTCTCGATTGAACCTGCATGCGAAATTCAGTAACTACTACCTCAACTGAATCAACGGCAAGTTCCTGCGGTTCGGCTACTAATTCTCTAGATAATACCGATTCTGGTTGATGATTAACTAGCGTTAACTTTGGTGATTGAGGCAATTCTGCCACTTCTTGCCAAGATAGATCTAGTTCTTGGCAGATTTTATGAAAGTTTTCTCTGCCTACGGGTTTACCTGCGAAAAAATTCTGCACTGTCGAACGAGAAATTTCTAGTTCAGCAGCAAAATCAATTTTAGTCGGAAATCGCAGAATTGCACGACTTGCTAATTGAACTCCATCTTGAGATGCTTTGAGCGATCTTTTAGAAATATGTGCCATCGTAATAAGACTAAAATGTCTCTCTAAGTTTTTGAGATTTGATAGTTTATTTATACTGAATCTAGAACAAAAAATCTAGGTAGAAAGTAACTTAAGAAACAAAATAAGATTAAATAATATTTAAGCTTTTAAAAAGATAGTTTTAAGCCAGATAATTTATTAAAGGTTTTATGTTATCACAATTAACCATCTGCTTCTGTCTGACATCTGACATAGTGTTTGTAAGCAGACAAAAGCTAAATAAGCTTGATTTTTCTTGAGTAAATTAAATAGATTTAAACCAGGATTTTTACTATTTATAATAGATTTTTTACGTATGATTAAATATCTAGCTTTATCCAAAAGCCGAAAAAAAGCAGGTATGTTAGCAAACGATCGCTCATTTAAAATTTAACAATAAGTTGGCGACCAAAGTCAACTCTACAAAGCTAGAATGATTCATGGCTGTCGGTACATGTAAAACAAGAAGCCATAGTGCAGAGACAATTACAGGCAAGAAAATGAGCATATTTCAACCTTCTTTACGTTAGTTTAGTTGAGAAAATCTTACCTGAGATATTCGACTAAATTAAATTTTGATTTAAACAGTAATACATAGTTAATATACCCAAAAATAGTTTTTGGTAATTTATTTTACATATTTAACTGTCAAAGTTAGGCACAACTTAAACACAATTAAGACTCATGATGTTGGCAATTACTACACTATGATAATTGCTTTATGTAAAGCTAGATAAAGAACTTAGGCAATGATTTAGCAGTTTAATTTCATCAACATATAAACAGCAAATTAATTACAAATTAATTGCTTGTCAATGCTCAAGCAAACAAGTAGAGATGGAAAAGATTATCGAAGTCTAGTTATGACTAGAAAATAAGCAGGATTATTGCTAAAAACCAACGATTAACAACTAAAAAAGCCTTAATTTATGAGAGAAACGAAATGAACGTAATTCCGACCGAACAAAATGCCACAATTGCCTTAGATGCCGACTTAGTTACTCTCGTTAATGTCTTCAAAGTCGAACCCAAAAATCAGCAGCGGCTGGTAGATATGCTGATTGAGGCTACCGAAGAGGTAATGGGTAAATTGCCAGGCTTTATTAGTGCCAATATTCATAAAAGCTTAGATGGAGAATGGGTAACTAACTATGCTCAGTGGAAAAGCGTTGAAGACTTTCGCGCTATCTTTAGCAATCCAGATGCTAGAGAACATATGCCCAAGATAGGTGCGATCGCCGAATCTTCTCCCGTACTTTACGAAGTGTGTTACACTAAACATTCATAAAATGACTATAGCTAAACCCGATAAACCGCAGTCTGCACCGCCTCAGTCTCAGGGGATGCCACCACAGGTAATGATTCTGCAAATGATGAATGCTTATCGTTTGTCGCAAAACATTTCGGTAGCCGCCCAGCTTGGAATCGCCGATTTACTGGCAGATAAGCCCAAAAGCGTTGCAGAACTGGCTCAGGAAACCGAAACTCATTCTCAGTCATTATATCGCTTATTAAGAACTCTTGCTAGCTTTGATATTTTTGCCGAAATAGAAGAGCAAAAATTTCGTTTAACCCCTAGAGCCTCTCTACTCAAGACGGATGCTCCTGGTTCGCTACGAGGCTATGCTATGGTCATGGGTGCGGACTGGCACTGGCAGATGTGGAAAGATATTCTGCACAGCGTCAAAACAGGCGAATCGGCATTTGAAGCCATTTACGGCATGGGATTTGAAGATTATTATCAACAACATCCTGAAGTTGCCCAAAACTTTGATGCAGCCATGAAAGGGGCTTTAACCTTGAGCGATCGCGCCATCTTAGACAGCTACGACTTTGCTAGTTTCAGCCAAGTAATTGATATTGCCGGTGGCGGACAAGGAGATGGAGAATTACTAGTATCGATCCTGAAGCAAAACCAGAACGTTACAGGAATTCATTTTGATAAACCCACACGCATCGAAGAAGCAAAATCGACCATCGAGAAATCCAATATAGGCGATCGCGCTCAAATTATGGTCGGAGATTTCTGGGAATCTGTGCCACGTGGAGATGCTTATATAGTTAAGAATTTGATTCATGACTATGATGATGCCCAGGCTGGCAAGATTTTAAGTAATATGCATCAGGCGATCGCCAATAACGGCAAGCTGTTAGTCGTAGAAATGATTGTTCCCCCTGGCAACGAACCATCTTTAGCCAAAATTTTAGATGTCGAAGCGATGATCATGACTCCTGGAGCAATTGAACGAACCGCCGCTGAGTATCGACAACTGTTTGCCAAATCTGGTTTTGAAGTTAGTCGGATCATTCCTACCAAGTCACCAATGAGCATTATTGAAGCCGTACCTGTCGGGGCAAACCAATAATCGCCCTTACGGGATTTGTCGGGGCAAACCAATCATCCCCCCTACAGAATTTATCTATATCAACAATAATTTTAACTGGAGCAAAAGTGACTGCAACTACTAATACACCCAAAGCAAAACCGTCTCAGGTATTGCCAAACGTACCGCCACCAATAGCAATGCTGCGGTTTTTGGGTGGCTTTCGCATTGCTAGAATTATCTATGTTGTTGCTGAATTGGGTATTGCCGATTTATTGGCAGATGGAGCTAAAACCATTGCCGAATTAGCTCAAGCAACTCAAACTCATGAACCATCTCTTTATCGAGTTATGCGATCGCTAGCCAGCGTCGGCATATTTGCCGAGGATGATAGCGGTAAATTTGAATTAACCCCTCCTGCGGAGTTTTTACGCGGAGATACCCCAGGTTCGCTTCGCGACGCGGTTAAATTTCTCGGGCAAGATTGGCATTGGCAGGTTTGGGGAGAACTACCTTACAGTATTAAAACTGGCAAACCAGCCTTCGACCATCTTTTCGGACAAGGATTATTTGATTTTTATCTCGATCCTGAGATGGCAAAAATCGCCAGTGATTCTAAAGCTAGTATTTCCAGTCGTGCCTCAAACTCTTTGTTAGCTAACTACGACTTTTCTGCCACAGATGTAGTAGTAGAGCTAGGTATTTTTGCTGGAGCGGGTAGTACAATTATTCCCCTGCTGAAAGCCAACCCACAGATGAAGGGAATCTTATTCGATTTCAAGAGTGCGATCGCTGCTGCTCAACCAGCAATTGAACAAGCAGGACTTACGCAACGTTGCCAACTAGTTGCTGGTAACTGTGTAGAAACAGCCCCCAGTGGCGGTGATATCTACCTTCTAATGTTTGTCATTCATAACTGGGATGACGAGCAAGCCATCAAAATTTTGCAAAACTGTCGTCAGGGTATGAAAACAACAGGAAAGCTTTTGCTGGTTGAGATGATTATGCCAGAAGGTAACGATCCTTTTGTCGGTAAATTAATCGATCTCGAATCTCTGCTGACAACTCCTGGAGGGCGCGAACGCAAAGAAGGCGAATATCGGGATTTATTAACCAAGGCAGGTTTTGAGATTACCAGAATTATTCCTACCCAAACTGCTAACAGCATTATTGAGGCTGTACCTAATTTAGGAAGTCAGAAGTCCTAAAGGATAAGCTTCGCAAATCAGAAGTCAGAAGTACCACAAGGGTATAACATCAGAAGTAAAGAACAACTAGCAAAAGAATTTAATATTAAATGGTATTGCAACAAAGATCGCAGCTCAAATCCGCGGAAGAAATGCCAGGCAGCTTTGGCGGTTCTAAAGGCGAGACAGCAGAACTTTTTGCGGGCGAAGAAATGTTTTATCGCCAGCGTTTTCAACGTCACGGTTCGGTGTTTAAATCGCGCATATTTGGCAAAAAATTTGCTTTTTTAGTTGGGCCAGAAGCTAACCGTTTAGTTCTCAAAGACAAAGCAGATCATCTATCCGCAGGACAAGGCTGGATCTTTTTAAAACCAATTTTTGGTACGGGGTTGCTGCTACAGGATGGTAAACAACACAAAGCCACTCGTCGCCTGATGCACCCTGCCATGCACGGACAGGCACTGAACAATTATTTTGCCACCATCGAGGAAATTGCCGCAGATTTTCTGGCAGAAAAAGCGACTGGGGAAACTCTCCCAGCGATCGATAGTTTTACCGAGTTCTCGTTAACGGTAGCACTTCGCCTTATTTTAGGTGTAGAAGCAGCAGAATTTGGCGAAGCTCTAAAATATTTTCTGACCATGTTAGTAGGGCGTAGGGCAAGGCTACATCTCGATCTGCCCTTTACTCTTTATGGACGTTCTCAAGGGGCGCGTCGCAAGCTCAAGGCTTTTTTGCAGAAAAAGATTAACCTACGCCGAAAAAATGGGGATTTAAAAGAATCTAAAGACTTTTTAGGACTATTTCTCGCTTCCGTTACCGAAGATGGAGATTCCCTAAGCGACACCGAAATTATCGACCAGTTGTTAATGGTTTTGTTTGCCGGGCATGAAAATCCAGCAGCGTTAATTTCTTGGCTGTTATTTGAATTAGCTGCCAATCCAGAATCGAAAAAACGTTTGCAAACTGAACAAGCTGAAGTTGTAGGCGACAAACCTTTAGAACTATCTCACCTCAAACAGATGACGGATCTCGGCTATGCACTCAAAGAAGTAGAAAGACTTTATCCCCCAGTGCAAAATATGTCTCGTGGGGTACTCAAGGATATTGAATATGATGGCTATCGAATTCCTGCTGGCTGGATGGTAGATGTTTCGCCACTGCTGACTCACCGACTACCAGAATTATATGCCGAACCCGATCGCTTTGACCCCGATCGCTTTGCGCCTCCACGAGAAGAAGATAAGCAGCATCCCTTTGCCTTAGTAGGTTTTGGTAGTGGCCCTCATGTTTGCTTAGGTTATCAGTTTGCCCAAATGGAAATGAAGATTTTTATGTCTTTACTGCTGCGTAACTATGATTGGCAAATAACTCCTGAAAAAAGTGCGTTGGCGACAGTTTACGAACCTTCTAAAGTACAAGAAGAGTTAAGAGTAAATTTAACAGCTTTATAGCTCGGCAAAATTATTCTTGGATTATCAGAACTTTGCTTTTGTTACCTTTGAGAAGCAAAGTTTTACTTTTGAGAAAAGTTTAGCTAGCTATTTATATTGTGCTAGATTTATTGCACAATGATTGAAAAGTATTTAATCAGATTATGAGCTTTAGCGATGTAGTTGAAACAATTAAAAGCCTCTCCCTTGAAGAAAAGCAGGAAATTCAAGCCCTCTTAGCTCAATACTTACGTGAGGAACGACGCGAAGCAATATATATTAACTATCAAAAAAGTCGTCTTGAAGAGCAAAATAGTAAATTAATTTTTTCCTCGAATGTTGATGAATTAAAACAACTAATTGAAGATTAATGATTAAGGTTAGCTTTAGTTCATCTTTTCGGCGATCGTTCAAAAAAAGAATTAAAGGCAAGACAGAATCAGAATCTAGATTTTGGGCAAAACTAGAAGTGTTTACTAAAGATCCTTTCGATCCAAGTCTCAGAACTCATAAGTTATCAGGAAAACTGAAGGACTTATGGAGCTTTAGTATAGAATATGACGAGCGAGTTCTATTTTACTTTACAGATAATGGAAACGCTGTTTTTATCGATCTTGGCAATCATGATCAGGTGTATTAGTTGGGATTTTTCAATCGATTAATAAATGCGAGATTCTTTGGACAAGAAAAGTATCAAGAAAAACATGAGCGAAAAGTATTTAGCAGATTTTAGTTCGTGGATTGACCAAACAGCCCATCTATTACGGGAGCGTCGTTGGCATGAAATTGATGTGCCGCACTTGATTGAAGAGGTTGAGGACTTGGGGAAGAGTGAACGACGAGGAATTGCTAGTCAGCTAACCCGCCTTTTACTACATTTACTCAAGTGGCAGTATCAACCTCAACGTCGTTCAGATAGTTGGCTAGATTCCATCACTGATGCGCGTACCCAAATTGAATTAACTATTGCAGATAGTCCTAGTCTAAAATATTATCCCGCAGAGCAGCTCAAAGAGAGTTATCAACGAGCGCGTCGCCAAGCAGCTAGACAAACCAGCATGGCGATTTCGGTGTTTCCAGATGCTTGTCCATATTCTTTAGAGCTAGTATTAGCGGAAGATTGGCTACCAAAAAGCTAATAAATATGAGCGAAAATTTATTTACGATACATTAGATTTTGCGATCGCGTCTGTAAATTATCTTCGTTATTTTAGCGGTTCACAGAGAAGAAATAATTATTTTAGATTATTTTTGAAGCTTTATCATTTATGATCAGGGGTATGGGTGCAAATAAAGTAGAAGATAACGAGATCTTGTGTCTTAGTTATGTTTGACAGGTCGCTTCTCCTGTTCACCATCTAACGATACTGGCTTATTTCTGAAGACATACATCGACTCTATCAAAAGATAGAAATAGCCTTATTGGTGACGCTCTTAAATATTAATTAACTTTTTGTTAAAACGACATATCTAAGATTGAACCAATCAGATTTTAGCAATGGTATTTCTACAATGGAACGTCTTACGCGACTGCTGCCCAAGGGTAATATATGGAATTTTGTCGGTCTGCTGCTGGCTCTAATCGTGTTTTTTACCAGTTTAGATTTACTCAGTGAAGCATTCGATTTAATGGGAGAAGACGCAGCAGAAACTTTAGTTGCAACTACTGCTAACCCAATTACAGGCTTTTTGGTCGGAATTTTAGCTACGACTCTGGTTCAAAGTTCTTCATCGACAACTTCTCTAACTGTGGCGATTGTTGCTGCTGGCGGGATTACTCCCGCAGCGGCAATTCCAATTATGTTAGGGGCAAACATTGGTACTAGCGTCACGAATACAATTGTTGCCTTGGGTCATTTTAAGAACAAAGATGAGTTCAAACGAGCATTTACTGGCTCTATGGTGTTGGATTTCTTCAATATCATTGCCGCACTTCTTTTTTTGCCACTAGAATTATTTTTTCACATTCTATCTTGGCCGGCAACACAGCTAACAAATATGCTTACAGGAGTGGGCGCAGTTGAATTATTTGATCCCATAAGTATAGTGGTCGATCCAATTGCTGGTTTCATTGTTGGCTTAACTCAAGAGACGGGTTGGATTGTCTTAATACTTGCTTTTGTTTTGCTATATTTCGCTTTAAAAGGACTAGTCAGCGCGCTAAAAGCAATTTTGAATGAAGATTTAGAAGCAAAGGTGAAAAAGCATCTGTTCGGCTCGTGGTGGAGAGCAATGCTCTTTGGTATGTTAATTACCGTTGCCGTGCAAAGTTCTAGCATTACCACCTCAGTACTTGTACCAATTATTGCGCTTGGTGTGGTCGTGGCGATACAAGCTCTACCTTATTTCTTAGGAGCAAATATCGGTACTTCAACTACTGCTTTGCTAGCAGGTATGTCATTGGCTAGTGATGGCAGTGTTGAAGGCACGGCTTCGCTGATGGTAGCAATGGTACACATGGTTTTTGATATCTTTGCTATTATCCTCCTGTTTCCCATCACCAAAGTTCGGAAGATTCCAGTTTGGTTAGCAGAAAGGTCTGGAGAATTTGTGACTAAGGGTAGATTAATTGCGATCGCCTACATCGCGCTCATTTTTTACCTCATTCCCTTTGGTGGAATTTGGTTAACGCGAGATTGGGAAGTAGCCCAGTTTTACCAACCGACAGTACCCCCAGAAGTGGAACAGCAACAACAAGAAAAAGCACAAAATCCAGATAGCGCAAAACAAGAACAAAATGGTGCATCTGGAATAAATTAAATAAATTCAATGAACTAATTAGCAAGTTGCGATCGCCGATGCTATGCGGATAAAACCAATACATTGGCGTTGCTCAACTGTCATGCCAATGTATTGCTTTTGACCCATGTAATTTATATGTAACTAAGCATATTGTAAATTTGAGATATATGATTTGAGCAACCGAGCTAATTTGCATAAAGTTTAGATAAAGTTAAGTAGAATTACTTGCTAATAAATAGGCATATATGTCAATCTCTAATCAGGATAAAATTTAAACTAAATTTACTGCTCCTTTTGATAGATATAATATTGATGGTTGCTATAGGTTAAAAGCAATAAAATATTTTGTTCTCTCAAAACTGTTGTAAATTAATCTAACCATAGCTACTTTATAACTAGTAGAGGTGGGCGTAAATAAATCCACCATTAGTAAATCTTAGAAGCCACGCAATTAAATACTTCTGACTTTTGCGTAGCGATACTAGCCGATACTATCTGTTCCGATAACGCTTTAGTTGAGCTTTGGGAAAGTTTTAGCGTTAAAAATTAATAGATACTAACAACTTATTATTTTAGGCGGTTTTACGATAATAGACCTAGAATAACCAGTTGTTTTATATGGTTATGCCTAAGAAGACCATAATTATTGATTGTTAGGCTAATAATTTTAACTGGACTGACTAAAGCCCAAATTAGATTACTAAATTAAGTCATCCGCTAGCTATTTACTACTTTCATTACCAATATTACTCTGCTTATCATGACTGAATATAACTATTTGCCAATATCTGATAGTATTTCACCTCCTTATAGTTCTTTTACTAATTCGGCAATCAACAATCGAGGAGATATTGCCTTAGAAGGATTTGTTAGTCCCGATTTACCGCCTTTTGGTATTTTTATTGCTAATAGTTTTGATAGTGAAGCTTTAAACAGAACTATCGTCGATAATAGCGAGGCTTTTTTCCGAGATGGAACATTTTTACCTGTTTTTGAACCCTCAATTAATGAACTGAAAGAAGTCGCTTTTGTCAGCACTGAACCTAGCCTATTAACTGATGAGACTGGTAATTTAGTTTTTGATGAAACTAATCAACCAATAATCCAGCTAGATCGAACTACCATCAAAATTGGTGACGGCGCACAAGAACCAGTCACTCTAGTAGAAAGCACTGAACCTTTCAATGCTCTGACTGGCCTTGATCTTAACGATCGCGGTACGATTCTTTATGTACAGGGAAATCTGTTAAATGTACCAGTAGATTTTCCTGTAGCAACCAATATATTTACTTTGAATGCCGAGGGAGTAACAACCACAATTGCTTCTACTGACGGGATATTTAGCAGCTTTGATGTCGGTTTAGATACCATAGGTGGAGATGGCCCTCTAACATCATTAGATATTTCACCCTCAATTAACGAAAGCGAGCAAGTAGCATTTAGTGCTGGCTTGGATGCGGGGGGTCAGGGGATCTTTGTTGGGGATGGTGAGTCAATCACTGAAATTGCCAATAGTTATGGCGAATTTGATTTGTTTAGTTCTCCAGATATCAATGACGAAGGAGCGATCGCTTTTCTCGCCCAGCGCGATAACGGAAGTCGAGGTATTTATCTCAACAGCTATGGGGAAACTGAATTACTGGTAGATGATAGCGAACAGTTTAGTTTTTTCAATTCCCAACCCGCCCTTAACAATAATGGCGAAGTAGCCTTTTATGCCGAATTAGACGACGGCAGTGCTGGTATTTATGTTGCATCAGAGATCGGCAATGAACTTGTTGTGTCTGTGGGTGATCAAGTTGATGATTCGACAGTAAAAGACCTAGTAATTGTTCAAGATGGACTCAATGATTATGGTCAAGTTGCCTTTCAGGCGGAACTTGCAGATGGCAGTTTTGCGATTTTCCGTGCCGAGCCTATTTCGACTCCCAGTGATGGCAACGACAGACTATATGGTGATGTAGGCAATAATTATCTTGATGGTGGTGCTGGTGACGATTTGATCGTTGGTGGTGATGGTGATGATACATTACTGGGCGGTGAAGGAAACGATATTCTGCGAGGTGGTGCAGGAAATGATGTTCTCGAAGGGGGAGCTGGTCATAATAAATTGTTTGGTGGTGAAGGTCACGATATATTTAAGCTTGCCTCGGGTTGTGGCTCAGATTTGATTTTTGATTATGTTGATGGAGTAGATAAGTTTTCTCTGGGTGCGGGATTACAATTCGACCATCTCGAAATATTGTCGAATAATCATGATACTGACATTAAGCTTTCAGCTACGGGAGAGACATTGGCTTCCTTAGTTGGTGTTGATGCTCAGGCGATCGAGGCGACCGATTTTGTCTAATTTCGTATTTTAAACAAACAGCAAGAGTTGTCTAAAAGTTGGCTTTTGAATTTTGATGGTAAAGTTTCGCGGTTTTGCAGCCAGGCAAATAAGCCAGCCGTAACGACGAGAATTAGAGTGATAATGCTTACCATTTGAAGCATGATGCTATAGCGCATATTTTTTAGTTAGACAAGATTAAAATGTTCCATGTGAACGTTCGTGACAGGGACTTCTAAGTCAAACAGGGCAGCTTCTACCGCATCCATCATTGCCCAAGAAGCACAGATGAAATATTGACGACTATCTCGGTGTAGGGGTATATATTTGGTTAAAAGTTGCTGATTGACATGACCTGTTTCTCCTTTCCAGTCCTCTTGTGGTTTTTTGATAACGTAGACGATAGTTAAATTTGGTTCTTCTGGAATTCCCGTGGTAGACACTAGATATGGTAGTGTTCAGTTAAGAGCCAATCTTTCAGAACCATGAATGTCGAGTGTAAGTCGTTGAAAAAGACGATCTACATCAAAAA
>JBHJNW010000097.1:0-8889 GCA_050330395.1 Pleurocapsa sp. | reverse complement strand
CTGGGACAGCCTTACCGTAATAGACGACGACGATTTGGGTTGCGCTTTAATCTTATTGCTGGCTTGTATAATCGCGGGCTTGATTTAGCGATCGCCTGATTCGTGCAAGAGGTCTAATGATACTAATAGTTAGAAACATTATGCTTGAAATGCTTGTTAGGTAGTTCATCTCGTTTACCAATCTTACATTTAAAAGTTGGTCGCTAAATGTTGATTAACTTGAGTTTAAGATAGTCTCCAAGACCGCTTTTTCCCTTAATTAGAAAACATTTTCTTGCTCGTTTCACTATTTAACCAGCTGAGAGTTTGCTCAAACTGAAACTGACTTAGCCCAAAGGGAAATTAATTAATTAGGTATACCAAGACAAATAACACTAACCAGATCACATCAACAAAGTGCCAGTAAATTTCCGCTGCTTCTACGCCAAAGTGACTGACGCTAGAATAGTGATCTTCTTGACGCGATCGCCATAAAACACTAAGTATTAGTAATACGCCTGTTAATACATGCAAACCGTGGAATCCAGTTAAGACATAAAAGCAACCAGAAAACAGATTGGTAGTCAGACCAAACTCGGCATGAAAATATTCATAAGCTTGTCCAGCTAAAAAAACTGCACCCATTGCTGCGGTGAGGCCAAACCACTTTTGCAAACCTTTGACATTGTTCTTTTTTAAGGCTTTTTGACCTTCGTGCATGACAAAGCTGCTGGCAACTAAAATAGAAGTATTGATAATGGGAATTAACAGTTCCAATTCAGGCGTGCCTTCAGGGGGCCACACGGGCATGATTGCCCGATAGATTAACAGTGCAGCAAAAAAGCCGATAAAGGTCATACTATCGGAAACTAGGAAAATATATAGACCAAACATCCGATGATCGGGATGACCATGATGTCCCTGTGCTGCTGCTTGTTTAGAGGCTATGCCTTCGGCTAGCTTCGCATTCGCTATTTGAGCTTGATTATCTACGGTTGATCCTTGCATAAATTTATTGGTCATGAATTAATAACTCAGGTAGGGGAAGCAAATAGCCAAACCCCTACAATATATCTATTGTTTACGAACCTTCGGCACTGATCGCTGCCAGCATATCCTCAATATCTTCATCCCCGTCGATGCTTTCCGTATCTATACCATAATCATAAGGTCCTGCCCATAACACAGGTTCTTCTTCAAAGTTCTCGATGATTGGGGGAGAAGCAGTTTGCCATTCTAAGGTTAAAGCGCGCCAGGGGTTGCGGGCGGCTTTTTCCCCCTTGTACAAACTCCAAATGACATTAATAATGAAGGGAAAGGTAGATAAAGCCAGAATATATGACCCAATCGTACAGACCATGTTGAGAGTCTGAAACTGAGGATCGTAAAGGGCAATACGGCGGTTCATACCCTGTAAACCCAATTGATGCATCGGCAGAAAAGTAATATTAAAGCCGACAAAAGTCATGACAAAGTGAATTTGACCCAAGGTTTCGTTGACCATACGCCCCGTCATTTTCGGAAACCAGTGATATACAGCGGCAAATAAGCCAAATACCGAACCGCCAAAGAGGACGTAGTGGAAATGAGCCACGATAAAGTAAGTGTCGTGAACATGAATATCAAACGGTACAGAGGCTAACATTACGCCACTCAAGCCACCGATTAGGAAGGACGAAAGAAACCCAACAGCAAAGATAAAAGCACTGTTGAGACTAAGTTTTCCACCCCAGATAGTCGCACACCAGCTAAACACCTTAATTCCTGTTGGTACAGCAATAATCATCGTGGTTGCCATAAAGAACATCCGCAGCCAGCCAGGAGTACCACTAGAAAACATATGATGCGCCCAAACAATTAGACCCAAAAAGCTAATTGCCAAACTGGAATAGGCGATCGCTCTATAGCCAAAGATGGGTTTACGAGCATGAACAGGCAAAATTTCCGAAATTGCGCCAAAAAAGGGTAATATCATGATGTACACCGCAGGATGAGAATAGAACCAGAACATATGCTGGTAAACTATCGGATCTCCACCCCCCGCAGGATTAAAAAATGCCGTCCCCGCAATCAGGTCAAAAGAAAGTAAGACTAAGGCTGCTCCTAATACAGGAGTGCCAATTAAAATCAAGCCCGAAGTTGCTAGCATTGACCAACAAAACAACGGCATACTATGAATGTCCATATCGGGCATCCGCATTAGCAGGATGGTGGTGACAAAATTAATTGCTCCCAACATTGAAGATGTTCCCAGAATCAAAATACTGAGAATCCAAATTTCTTCTCCCGATTTCCCGCTAACCAGACTTAGAGGCGGATAAGAAGTCCAGCCAGCTTGAGGCGCACCGTTAAAGAAGCTACTCATCAGCAAAAGACCGCCAGGAGGAATCATCCAAAAGGCAACGGCATTAAGCCGAGGAAACGCCATATCTTCTGCCCCAATCATCAGCGGAATTAGATAATTAGCAAATGCTGCCCCCGCAGGGATAATCCACAGAAACAACATAATCGTTCCGTGCATAGTCAAAAGCTGGTTATAAAATTCGGGTTGCACAAAATCAGGATCGGGGGTAGAAAGTTCGGTACGCATTACCTCAGCTAATGCGCCACCAACAAAGTAAAAGAAAAAAGCAGTAACTAAATACTGAATACCAATTACCTTGTGATCGGTACTAAAGCCAAAGTAGTCCTGCCACTTTCTTGGGGGGTGTTCGTTCGGCTCTGGCGATGTTATCGGAGCATTTCTTTCTAATGTTGTACTCATTCTGTATGTAATCTTAAAAATCTGATTAATCTGTTTTGGGAGCTATTAGCTATTAGCCATTAGCTCTTTTTTTTAAATACAGCTAGCGGATTAGCTTAGCAAACAAGCTAAGGTTTTAACTGTGCCAAAGCAGCAGCGTCAACGCCTATGTCATTTGCATAAGGTGCTAAGAATTTGGCATCGGAATCATCGAAATTTGGTGCCAGACTCATTGCCACAGATTCGCTACTGTGATCATTCATCGCGAAAGTGTTTTCCTGAATCCATTTTTGATAATCTTCTTCGCTTTCTACATAAAGCTGGGTTTTCATCCCGCCATGATAAGCGCCACATAGCTCGGCACAGACTACAGGATATTGTCCGACTTTATTAGGAGTAAAAACTAAATTAGTTTCTCTACCAGGGATTACATCCTGCTTAATGCGAAATTCGGGTAGCCAAAAGGCATGAATCACGTCTCCCGCCGTCATGTTTAAGGCTACAGGGCGATTGACGGGTACGTGTATTTCTCCAGAAATAACGCCAGTTTCGGGATAGGTAAATACCCAAGCATACTGAATGCCGTTTACCTTAATTTTCAGGGGATTAATCCCTTGATTGGAATCAGGAGAAGCTCCTAAACCTAAAGCTATATTTTGCCGATTGGGATCTAAGGCGACTAATGCTGCACCGTGATGACTATGAGCCATTTGAGGACCAGGATCTCCTGCCGTCATCGGATCTAATCCGCCCATGCGGTTATAGATTTCAAAACTATAGATAGATAGAATAAATACTATTACGGTAGGGATAGCAGTCCAGACAATTTCTAGCGGTACATTGCCCTCTATTGGTGGTCCGTCGGTAGTATCACCTTTCTTACGACGGAATTTAATGACTGAGTAGACTAAAACACCTTCTACCAAAAGAAATAAACCAGTGGCGATGGTCATCATAAAGTTAAATAATTCGTCTACGTCTCCCGCATCGCTAGATGCTGCCGTCGGTAGAAGTCCATGATTTTGACCATACCATAAACTGATCAAGGTCATTGCTACTCCTGCGATCAGAGTAAGTATGCTGCTAGGAATGTTCACTGTTATAATTCTGGGTAGTATTTGCGGAAATTTTTACTTTGTTAGTCTATTTAGCAGTTTAAAGTATCTCAACTCGATAGTCTGCTAATAACAAACAAAAAATGTTACAAGGATTTAAGACGGAAATTTTAGCTACAAAATTATTTTTACTTCTACCTATTAGGGTAGATCAAATTACCTATGAATAAACAGGTGTCTAACTAAAATTGTTGCCAGATAGACAGTTTCTTCAGCTTTTGTTTGGGATCTTTAAACCTTGCTTTTGCCTGGAATAGCGTAAACTCACTTGCTGTTTGTCAAACTTAACTTTTTCTTCACAAAATCTGAGTTTGAGACGCTAGTTTGAGCAGTCAATCTGAAGAATATCTAAAAAGATAAAACTATTACAAAAAGGTCGCTAGAGTAAAGATATTAAAGATCAAGATAAAAGTTAACCCGCGTAATAAATAATTTGATTTGAAAGCTACTGTATTTCAAGACGCTCTCCTTGGTAAAGCAAATCCCCGAGACTCAGCAATTACTCAATAACTTAATAGCTGAAAGCAGGACACCTAATAAATTCTGCTGTTTTTGACTCGAACTTAGGGGTAATTCTAGCAAGCTAGGCGAGCAATATCGATTCTTAAACATGAGGATGAACCGAAGACACCTCTGGGAGTTTAATCAAGTTTTATCTCACAATATCTTCAGCAAATTTGTTATGACCGAATCATTCTTTCAACCCTCTATTACCGATGCGCAGCAAGTCTCCCAACCGCAAGTTTGGATTAGGCGTTTAGTCTGGAAAATCGCGATCGCTACTTTGCTGTTGATGGCGGTAGGGAGTGCCACTAGAGTCATGAATGCAGGTTTAGCCTGTCCTGATTGGCCTTTATGCTACGGTCAGCTTGTACCTACCAGACAAATGAATCTACAGGTGTTTCTCGAGTGGTTTCACCGTTTAGATGCAGCTTTAATCGGCGTAAGTGCGATCGCTCTATCAGGTTTATCTTGGTGGTTTCGTCAGAAATTGCCCCGCTGGTTACCTTGGGCGGCTACTTTCGCCTTATTCCTGATTGTCTTTCAAGGAATCTTGGGCGGACTTACCGTAACTCAGCTGTTACGCTTTGATATTGTCACCGCACATTTAGGTACAGCACTGCTATTTTTTGGTACTTTAGTCATTATCGGTACAGCTCTCACACCATATCAAGCAACAAAAGCCACAGGAAAACTACGTTGGATAGGCTTGAGTGCAGCTACCTTAGTTTACCTACAAAGCATTCTAGGGGGATTAGTAGGCTCACGCTGGGCATTACACCAATGTTTTGGTGGCTCACAGCTATGTAACGTAATGAATGCTCATATTTTGGGAGTAGTGCCGCCTACTTTAGCCACAATAGCAGTTGTTTGGTTCGCTTGGAAAACTCCAGGGTTAAATAAAAATCTGCGAACTTTAGCCAATGCAGCAGCAGGATTAGTCAGCTTGCAAATTCTACTCGGTATCGCTACTTTTAAACTGCATCTTCAGGTTGAACCCCTAACCGTTACCCATCAAGCCGTGGGAGCAATTTTACTAGGAGTATTAATTGCCTTCACAGTATTAGCAATGCGAGATAACAACGACAACAAATTATTGGCTTATTAATTTAGTAATTATTTTGCCAAACTTCACTATCACCAATTATTAAGACCAATTTTAGGAAAAATCATCATGACAGGGACAAGTCTAGCTAGCAGTAATCAAAACTTTAGTGAGGTAATCAAAAGCTATTATCAATTAACCAAACCACGCATTATTCCCTTATTGCTGATTACCACCGCAGCGTCAATGTGGATTGCGTCCGATGGCAGAGTAGACCCCTTCTTGCTGGTAATTACTTTATTAGGAGGAACATTAGCAGCCGCCTCAGCACAGGTACTTAACTGTATCTACGATCAAGATATCGACTACACGATGACGCGGACGCGCAAACGCCCAATTCCCTCTGGTAAAGTGCAGCCAGTTCATGCTTTGATTTTTGCTACTGTTTTAGGAATATTATCTTTTTCCTTATTAACCGTCTTCGCTAATCTTCTAGCAGCGTTACTAGCCATGTCTGGCATTGTTTTCTATATGCTGATCTATACTCATTGGCTGAAGCGACACACTACCCAAAATATCGTTATTGGTGGTGCAGCAGGCTCAATTCCGCCTTTGGTTGGTTGGGCTGCGGTAACAGGTAATTTAGGCTTAATTCCCTGGTTGCTGTTTGCGATTATCTTTTTCTGGACTCCTCCTCATTTTTGGGCTTTGGCACTGATGATTAAAGAAGACTATGCCGAAGTAGGCGTGCCAATGTTACCCGTAGTTAAAGGAGAAGAAGAAACCGTTAAACAAATTTGGATTTATAGCTGGCTGCTAGTTCCCTGTAGCCTATTGCTAATGTATCCTCTAGGTAATTTAAGTATCGTGTATGGCGCGATCGCTATTTACCTCGGCTACAAGTTTCTTTATAAAGCCTGGGAATTAAAACAAGATCCTACCAGCAATCAACTAGCCCGTGGAATGTTTAAGTATTCTATCTTCTACATGATGCTGTTGTGCGTGGGCATGATTGTTGATACTCTACCCGTTACTCATCAGCTATTAGGTATGGTATTTACCTGTGGTGGATAACAACTAACACTAGTATCGGCTACGCGGAAGTCAGAAGTCACATTGTCCTGCTTGACAGGAGAAGTCAGAAGTCAGGAATTAAAAACTATCATCGAAAAAGTCTATTTATGCAAGAGGTCTACTGTCGCGTCAAGACTAAAATAGTGCAATATATCTATCATTACAAAGAACGCTCACTGGATGCTTATCAAAAACCTAGAAGTAGTTGGATAGCAAATAAATTATCTGTGTTCATCTGCGTTCATCTGTGGACATTTCTATTACATAAAATTAGGCTTGATGTACTGACCGATTTTAATGCTTAAATCTGAGCGCCTTCAAACTTCTGACTTAATTGTTCTGCAAAAATACACTCCTGAAGATATTCCTCAACTATTTGCAGCTATCAGCGTTTTAATTGAGCGCGTCTATCCCTGGCTACCCTGGTGTCATCCTAAATATACTATTGCCGAAACCGAAGCATGGGTAAAAACAAGACCTCAGCGTTGGGACGAAGGAAAAGAGTTTGGCTTTAGTATTCGCGATCGCGACGGTATAATTGTTGGTAGCTGTGGAATAAGTATTAGATCACCATCTTGGTCTGGTAATTTGGGTTACTGGTTAAGAACAGGATATACAGGGAGAGGATATGCTACCGAAGCAACTAAACTATTAGCTCAGTTTGGCATTCAGCAATTGCAGTTAAACCGCATTGAAATTGTAGCTTCAGTAGAAAATATTCCCAGCCAAAGTGTTGCAGAAAGAGCAGGTGCTTAGGTGCTTCTAAAGAAGGAATAAGCAGGAACAGACTATTAATTCATGAAAGATTACATGATGCGGTAGTTTACTCTTTTATCCCTGAAGACTTCAGTTTTTCTTAAATAAATATGCTCAATAGAAAAGCGATCGCCCTATACAAAGAGCGATCGCTTTTTTAGGTTTTAAAATAATCAATTAGAGCCTATTCTGGTTCGCCGCCTTGAATTTTGAGCATGAGAAAGCCCAAGCTGAGTCCGCCTAAAATTAAAACAATACATAAAATTGCTCCATTGAACAACATACTTTCCGCGCTCATGTCTATTTCTCCTGTTTTTTGTTAGATATTTATTAAGAGGATGATTTGAATTTTGATTGAAGCTATTAGCTTTTTATATTTTTAATTCTCAACCATAATCAGTAATAGGTATTTTAAATCATCAGGTCAGATTATCTATAGTTAATTATCTCAAATCCCCAATGTCTACAATTCCTTCTTTAGCCATTACCATGGGCGATCCAGCGGGGATTGGCCCTGAAATTATTCTCAAAGCCTTAGCAGATGATTCTTTGGCTGCCAAATCTCAAATAATGGTGATTGGCAATCGACAACTATTGCAGTTTACTTATGAACATCTGCTACACCAAACTGAGTTAACCCAACAAGATTTAGTTAATCCGCAAACATTATCAATTTTAGATGTCCCAATAGATGGCGCTATAACTTTGGGGCAGGGAGATGTCGTCAGCGGGAAGTTTAGTTTTGCTTGTTTAGACAAAGCGATCGCTTTAACCCTCCAGAACAAATTTCAGGGTATTGTCACCGCACCGATCGCTAAATCACTCTGGAAAGCAGCAGGACACGAATATCCTGGTCAGACAGAAGTTTTGGCACAAAGAGCAGGAGTAGCTAAGTTTGGCATGATGTTTATTGGGCAGTCTCCTCATACAGGGTGGATGTTACGCAGCCTGTTGGCGACAACCCATATTCCCTTAGTAGATGTGTCTCAAGCCTTGACTCCAGAGTTGATGACCTTAAAGCTAGATTTGTTGATTGAATGCCTAAAACAAGATTTTGGGATCGAACAGCCTGAAATTGCGATCGCTGGCTTAAATCCCCATAGTGGGGAAGCAGGACAGTTAGGCACAGAAGAACAAGATTGGCTCTTAAACTGGTTACAACAAGCTCAAGCCAATTATCCTCAAGCAAAATTAACTGGGCTAATTCCTCCTGATACTATGTGGGTAAAACCAGGGCAAGCTTGGTACGGCAACTATAAGGTCAAACCCAATATTGCCGATGCCTACCTAGCTCTCTACCACGACCAGGGATTAATCCCCGTTAAGCTAATGGCATTTGACCAGGCAATCAATACTACTATAGGATTGCCCTTTATTCGTACCTCTCCCGACCACGGTACGGCTTTTGACATTGCAGGTAAAGGAATTGCTAACGCCAGTAGCATGAAAGCCGCCATTAAATTAGCTATTCAAATTAGTCAGCAACGTTTGCAACAGTCAGCAGTTATCTAACAAGAGTATGCAAGTATTTTTTCCGAAGATATGGGCGGCTTTATATACTCAGATCTTGCACCAAGAAAATTTGATATGAGAGTGAATAGCTGAAGTAGTCATAAGTAGGTGATTGCAGAGGGTTCTCTATTTGCAGAGTAGAACTACTATTTAATAGTAAAAGA
>JBHJNW010000096.1:0-5677 GCA_050330395.1 Pleurocapsa sp. | reverse complement strand
CCCGTGTCGACGTTAATCCGAAAGTTTTGGTCATTGTCTCCGACTAAACGCAGGCGATCGGCAACAGGGTTAAAGTCAAATCCCGATATTGTTCCCCCTTCAAAGGGCGTATCCAAAGTACTGATATAGGTCGCTGCACCGCTATCGGCATCGATCGTGTAGATATTATTAGCGGTCGTGATTCCGTAAATCAAACCATCTGCTGGGCGAGTATCAATACCTAGTAATGCTCCCTGAACCCCCGTAACTGCCACTGAATCTGTTTCTGTAGAGTTGCTGGGGTCAAAAGAGATTAAAGTGTTATCGTCAGTCAAAGCGACAAATTCTGAGTTAAGAGCAACCTTAGGAATGGTTGGAGTAGTCGTTTCTGCTGGTACTGTTTCCATAGTTAAACCGTTAAGGATGTTTGAATCTGCGGTGAATTGCATAAATTAAATTGATAATTTTTACGAGATTTTTCCACAGCAAAGCTTGACCTATCTAAATTAATAGACATGACAGTCATCGCCGTTTAATCAGTCGGCATAAAGCACTAAGTCGCTTTTGTCTGAAAAGCCTGTGTGCAGCCTTGAGACTTAGATTAATTCCCGTACAACCCTAAACAGTCTGAAGACCAAATAGTATTAGCTTAATTGGTTATTTTCTAACCTTTGTATAGTCTCCAGTATCCAAATTAGGATCGTTACGGCTAACAGAGATTAATTTTGCTCTGCCTGTATTATTAATACGCCAAAGTAACGAAATTGGATTCATCTAAACTTTATATCAATGAAAACCTGCTGACCAAACCGCTATGTAGATACGGTCTTGTTGATTGCGCTGCACGATTCCTTCTAAGTCACCTGTCGTAAAATTATAAGTATCTTTTTGGCGCTGATATACAGCCTGTAATTCTGGTTCTAGATCGGCAGAGAGTTTTTCTACATTTAAGAGTGCATTTAAGGCAGCGCGAACTGTGCTGAAGTCGGTTGAAGGGGGAACTGCTATTTCTGCCTGACGTAGCTCATTTGTTTGGGTGTCAAATATATATCCGAGGTCAATTCCCTCAGCAATAATATTTTCATAAGACCAAGCAATACTGTTTGCCCAAAAACCTGGTCTGCGCCAAACGGGTTTGCCTAAAGCTTGAATAATTCTGGGTTGTGAAGTTCCAGGCATAAAAAGTACAGCTTGAAGTGCCTTATTTTTTGTTTCTAAAACTGTCGGTTTAGCGTCATTCTCAAGCTCATCATCAGTTGGCAGCAATTGTCTTTGAGGTAAGTCAGTAAAATTGATGGGTGGTTGCTCATCTAGTTCTGCAATTAGATAACGCCAACCAAGATATGCACCAGCAACCTGCATACCAATAATTAAAAAGATTGCCCACGATCTTAGTTTAATTTTACTAGAATTTGGTTGAGTTGCAGCCGCTCTTTTCTCTGAATACTGTAATGCCGATCGCATTTCAGCGGCAGAAGCAAATCTCTGATTAGATTGAGGTGAAATCGCCCGCGCGATCGCACTTGTTAAATTAGGCTGGAAAAAAGGTTCATAATGCTCGAAATTAACATTTTGGGGCGATTGTCCTGTCAGCAGATGAATTGCCGTCAAACCCAAACTATAAAGATCGTTGTCATAGGTTGCTTGACCCATAGCTTGTTCTAGGGACATATATCCAGGAGTTCCCGCGATCACTATCGGTTCACGGCGATCGCCAATTTGAGCAACACCAAAATCAATCAATACAGGTAAATTATCTTCTGAGCGTAAAATAATATTATTGGGTTTAATATCGCGGTGAATAATACCCAAGCGGTGAATACACTCTAAAACAGACAATAAGCTGAGTAAAATCTCTTTGGTTTCCGACTCGGACAGCTTGTGCTGCTGGTGCAACTTTTGTTCTAGGGTGATGCCCAGAATCCACTCCTGCACTAAATATAAAGCATCATTGTCACTAAAGTAACCGTAAAATTGGCAAATTTGCGGGTGTTTGCCAGTCAGCTTTTGTAATATTTGTGCTTCTTGCCAAAACATAGATTCGATGGCTTGCTTTACCTTGGCAGGACACAAATTAAGACACAATTGTTTGACTACACATTTTCGATGTCTCACTAGATCGCTAGCTAAAAAGACTCGGCTATAATTGCTTTGAGCAATCAAGTCATGAAGATAATAGCGGTTATTTAATAATTTGCTGCTTAAATCTAAGCTAGAGTTGGTCATGTTTAACTTTCGTATTGTCCCAATTCTACGTAACGGCGATTATGTTTACATTTAATTATTACGCCGATCGCTCGCAATTGGATTCACGAAAGCAACTAAAATAAGTCTTGCATAGTAAATGCTGGTAAATACCTCTATAAGTGGCTGATTGAAATTGATGAATGAAGAATTAGAATCTTTGCTTTACTTGGCATCTCGACAAGGAACAAGCCACGCAGAAGTATATCAGATAACCTCTCAGTCTCAACCAATTTTTTTTGAGGGCAACCGCCTTAAGCAGCTAGAAAGTTCTCAATCTGTAGGTACGGCTTTAAGACTATGGCAGCATAATCGTCCTGGTTTAGCAGTCGCATATGGCAAAATTGAACCAGAATTATTAGTCGAGAAGGCGATCTCGCTATCGCAACTTAATGAACCTGAAACTATTGAATTAGCACCGCCTCGTACAGCAATTCACGATTTGACAGGCGTAACTGTTTCGGTAAAGGATCTGATCGAGTTAGGTAATCAAGCAATTACTAAACTACGAGAAGAATATCCTGAATTAATTTGTTCGGCAGAATTAGAATTTGAACAAGAATCCACAACTTTAATCAACTCTCAGGGATTGCACTGTCACTATAACGAGTCGGGTTCAAGCTATTCTCTCGGTGTAGAGTTAGTCCGTGGAGAAGACTTTTTAGGCATTTATGACGGAGAATACAGCAAAAAGAAACTTAATATCGATCCCGTAATCGAGCAAATTATCCAGCGTTTAGATTGGGCAAAACGCAACGTTGTCCCGCCTCAAGGAAAAGTTCCCGTATTGCTTACCGCTAATGCTGCAACTGTCCTTTGGAGTACCGTCTCATCGGCTTTAAATGGTCTGAGTGTTCGAGAAAAATCTTCTCCCTGGAGTAATTTAAAGCAAGAGTTGGTAGTTTCGGAACTAATTAGCTTATCTCAACAGCCAAACTTACAGCCTTATGACTGTCCTTTTGATGATGAGGGAATGTTAACCCAAAAACTAGCTTTGATTGAGCAAGGAGTGTTAAATCAATTTTATTGCGATCGCACTATTGCTCGAGAGTTAAACCTGAAACCTACAGGAAACGGCTTTCGTCCTGATTTAGATAGTTATCCTAGTCCCTCATTGGTTAATTTAATTGTTGCACCAGGTAACAGTTCTTTTGCTGAGTTGGTTAGCAAACTAGACAACGGCATTATTGTCGATCAAATGCTCGGTGGTGGTGCAGATATTAGTGGCGACTTTTCGGTGAATGTCGATCTTGGTTATCGCGTTGAGCATGGCAGAATAACTGGACGAGTTAAAGATACGGCGATCGCTGGCAATGTTTATCAAGTTTTACAACAGGTAGTGGCCTTGGGCAGCGACTTAATTTGGAACGATTCTTGTTACACTCCTTCTTTAATCGTCGAAGGGATTTCGGTAGTGGGTTAGTTGCTCTATTTTACCGACTGAGTAAACGAGAATACGTATCCCAGATGAGGCTATCGCATTGGCAAGAAACTCTGTTTAAAGCTACTGGGTTTAAAATCATAATTTTGCCCCGATGATAATCAATTAGTTTTCTTTGGCGAAGATCTGCCGCGACTACAGATAAACTCGAACGTCTGACTTCTGACCAAACCGTACTATATTATATTCAAGAGAAGTAATCAGTCGAAATCGTGAGAATTTTACTTGTAGATGACGATGAACAGTTAATGGAAATCTTGGCTGACCAACTAATCAAACAGCGTTATGCAGTAGATATTGCCAACACGGGTAGCATGGGCTGGGAGTTCATTTTACTGTTTAACTTTGATTTGGTAGTTCTGGACTGGATGTTGCCTGATGTTGATGGAGTAGCGCTGTGTCAGCAAATTAGAGCAGAAGGCTACACTATGCCCATTATGCTGTTGACCGCCCGCGATCGCCATAATGATAAAGTTATCGGCTTAGATGCTGGTGCGGACGATTATGTAGTCAAACCCTTCGATTTTGACGAACTTACCGCGAGAATTCGCGCTTTGCTACGGCGAGAAGTTGGTATTTCTTCCCCCATATTGCAGTGGCAGGATTTAAGTCTCGATCCAAAAATTCATGAGGTACATTATCAAGAGCAGGTATTACCGCTTACTCCCAAAGAATATGGCATGATCGAACTGTTTATGCGCCATCCCCAACAGGTATTTAGCCCAGGGGCGATTATCAATAACCTTTGGGCAGGAGAAGATCCCCCAGGCGAAGAGGCAGTCAGAACTCATATTAAAGGGTTACGTCAAAAGCTCAAGGCGGCAGGGATGGACAAAGATACGATTAAAACCGTCTATGGTGTCGGTTATCGTCTTAAGTCCGATGAAGATTACCTACAGTCTAGCGATTTGGTTCAAACTACCAACGATCAACAACCAGCGGTAGGAATCACTAACATCTGGTCTAAGTTTAAAGATTTAGCCTTTCAAAGGCTGGCTGATTTAGACAATCTGGCTATAGCATTAGTAGAAGCACAAGTAACCCCAGAAATATATACTCAAGCCAAAAACTCGACCCACAAACTGGCAGGCTCATTAGGCTGCTTTGGTTTCCCCAGCGGCTCAACAATTGCCAAACAGCTCGAACAACTATTAAACAGCGAGCCTATTGCTGAGGCTGATATACAACAGATTAACGGACTAATTTCCTCGCTTCATGTTGAATTGCAACATCAGCCCTTTGAAGAAACTGTTAAAAATGCTCTGAGTAAGAATATTTCGCTGTTGATCATTAATCGCGACGCTGATTTTAGCCAAAGGTTAGTTACCGAAGCACACCAAAACGGCATCAAAACTTATACAGCATCTAATTTCGAGCGAGCCAGAGAGATAATTGCCCAGGAATCTATAGATGCGGTGCTGCAAAAAATAACTTTTCCTGATGGAGAAGATGTCGCTTTTCTCGAACAGCTACACCAGCAAATGCCCCAGTTACCAATAGTCGAGATCGCTGAATCGCCTCAATTACTAGATCGCTTAGATCTAGTCCGCAAAGGCGGTAATTTGACTTTACAATATCCAGTAGAACCCAGTACCGCCATTGATTGTGTGATCGAACTAATCGAAAGTGCGGGGGCTGCTGCCAAAGTTTTGATTGTTGATGACGATCCCCAAGTACTATTGTCTTTGCAAATATCTCTCCAGCCTTGGGGTTTTGAGTTAACCACCCTGAATGAGCCACAGCATTTTTGGGAGGTTTTAGAAGATGTTGAGCCAGATCTATTGGTACTAGATATAGAAATGCCTGAAATTAACGGTATTGAGCTGTGTCAGATCCTAAGGAGCGATCGCCGTTGGCAACTACTGCCGATCTTATTTTTGAGCGTACATCAAGACGAAAAAACCCAGTATCAGGCTTTTGCTAATGGTGCAGACGATTATATTTGTAAGCCAGTTACTGGCTCGATCTTGGCTAACCGCATTTTAAATCGCTTACGTCGCAGCAAACTTCTGA
>JBHJNW010000095.1:0-15513 GCA_050330395.1 Pleurocapsa sp. | reverse complement strand
AAAAATCATCTACATCGCAAAATAAAGCATCTAAACTAAACATAGGGCAGGTTTTCTGAATTTGTCGTTATTTTCAGCTTACTACCTGTCCCTTTTCTTATCCCGAACTCAGGTTAAATTAGAAAATTTCTTGAGTAGCTTGGGTTATCAGCTATAAATTTTTTACAGGCTGATTTTTAGTGAAGATTTTGGTAGAACACAATTTTAAATCTGATTGAGCCAGTAGGGGGGAACGGCCTGTTCCCCCTATGAATTCTGACTAATCCCCGATCTTTAACCGTCAATCTCTAAATATATTAAATATATTCCTGTAACGCTTTTACCTCCAAAGGTTCTGACTGTAGTGAGCGAATAGCAGCTACTGTCGCTTTTGCCCCTGCGATCGTGGTAATGATTGGCAATTTGTAGTCTAGTGCCATTCTTCTAATGAGCTGGGCATCAGTTTGCGATTCTTCTCCCGTAGGAGTATTGATAATTAATTGAATCTGATTGTTTTTAATCGAATCTACAACGTGAGGACGACCTTCATGTAGTTTGAGAACCAGATCTACATCTTTGATGCCATTGGCTTGCAAGGCTTTTTGGGTTCCCGCAGTGGCAACTATTTTAAACCCTAAATCAATAAAGTCCTGCACTACAGGCACGATCGCTGTTTTATCTCGTTCGTTCATCGAGACAAATACTGTTCCTTCTAAAGCCAAGTTTACTCCTGCGCCAATTTCTGCTTTAGCGAAGGCTTTGCCAAAATCGCTATCTATGCCCATTACTTCGCCAGTGGAGCGCATTTCAGGCCCCAAAAGAGTATCTGTACTAGGAAACTTATTAAACGGCAATACTGCTTCTTTGACGGCAATATGTTTGGGTATAATTTCGCCCGTTACGCCTAAAGACGCCAAACTTTTGCCTGACATTACTAAAGATGCTATTTTTGCCAGTGGAACACCAGTGGCTTTAGAGACAAAGGGAACAGTACGAGAAGCGCGGGGATTAGCTTCAATAATAAATACCTGTTCTCCCTGCACGGCATACTGAATATTTATTAACCCCACTACTTTTAAGGTTTTCGCTAGCTTTTCCGTCCAGTCGCGAATAGTCGCGATCGCCGATTCTGGTAAAGAGTTATAGGGAATAGAACAGGCTGAGTCGCCAGAATGTATTCCCGCCTGTTCAATATGTTCCATGATCCCGCCGATCACCACTTTTCCCCCCTGGTCACATAAAGCATCAACATCAACTTCAATCGCATCTTCTAAGAATTTATCAATTAAAATTGGATGTTCGGGTTCTACCTCTACTGCATAGGTCATGTAATGTTTCAAATCGGCATCTGAATAGACAATCTCCATTGCTCTTCCTCCCAAAACATAGGAAGGACGCACCACCACAGGATAGGAAATACGATTAGCAATGTTGAGTGATTCTTCATAACTACGAGCAATACCGTTGGGTGGTTGCTTAATATCCAATTCTCGTAAGATCTGTTCAAATCTTTCCCGATCTTCAGCAGCGTCGATCGAGTCGGGTGATGTACCCCAAATTTTAGTTTCGGGGAAATCTGCTAAATATTTTTCCAAAGGCAGCGCCAGCTTTAACGGAGTTTGTCCCCCAAACTGGACAATAATCCCCGCGGGATTTTCTGCTTCGATGATGTTGAGGACATCTTCTTTGGTTAAAGGCTCAAAGTAAAGGCGATCGCTGGTATCGTAATCGGTAGATACGGTTTCAGGATTGGAGTTAACCATAATCGTTTCGTATCCTTCTGCGGAAAGGGCATAGGCTGCGTGACAGCAACAATAGTCAAACTCGATTCCTTGTCCAATCCGGTTCGGGCCACCACCTAAGATCATCACCTTAGTTTTATCTGACGGCGCAATCTCGGACTCGCCAGTTTCATAAGTAGAGTAGTAATAAGGAGTAAAAGCTTCAAATTCGGCAGCGCAGGTATCTACCAGCTTATATACAGGTAAAATGCCTAATCCTTTACGATATGTTCGTACTTCATCTTCGGTAGTTTTAGTGGCAAAGGCAATTTGGCGATCGCTAAATCCCTGTTGTTTTACGTAGCGCATTTGTTCGGCAGAGATCTTGGGCAGACTAGTGCCTTTGAGAAACTTTTCCGTTAGCAGTAATTCCTGCATTTTATCTAAGAACCAGACATCTATTGCCGTCAACTCATGAATTTCTTCGGGAGTCATGCCTAGTTTTAAACCTTGATAGACACTAAAAATACGTTCAGGATTGGGAATGCGTAAACTAGAGCGTATTTGAGAAATTGAAGGGAGAATTTCTAGGCGATCGCAACCAAAGCCATAGCGACCAGTTTCTAGAGATCTCAGAGCTTTTTGGAAAGATTCGTTAAAGGTTCTGCCGATTGCCATCGCCTCCCCGACTGACTTCATTTGCGTCGTTAAGATCGGCTTGGTTCCAGGAAATTTTTCAAAGGCAAAGCGAGGGATTTTTGTGACCACATAATCGATCGTGGGTTCAAAAGAAGCAGGAGTTTTTTGGGTAATATCGTTATAAATCTCATTCAGGCGATAGCCCACCGCTAACTTGGCAGCAAATTTAGCAATCGGAAAACCAGTCGCTTTAGAAGCCAATGCCGAAGAACGGGATACGCGGGGGTTCATTTCAATGACAATTACTTCCCCATTAATCGGGTTAATCGCAAACTGGATGTTCGACCCTCCTGTTTCTACACCAATCTCGCGAATAATTGCCTTGGAGTAGTCCCGCAAACGCTGATACTCTTTATCAGTCAGAGTTTGGGCAGGAGCAACGGTAATCGAGTCTCCTGTGTGTATACCCATCGGGTCAATATTTTCGATGGAACAGATAATCACCACATTATCTGCCAAGTCTCGCATCACTTCTAACTCATACTCTTTCCACCCCAGCAAAGACTTATCTACGAGAATCTGACTGACGGGAGAAGCATCGATCCCTGCTACGGTCATCTCCTCGTATTCTTCTTGATTGTAGGCAATACCGCCTCCCGTACCGCCCAAGGTGAAAGCAGGACGAATAATTAACGGATAGCTACCAATTTCAAGCGCGATCGCTTTGGCTTCTTCGAGGTTGTTGGCAATGCCAGAAGGACACATCGGCACCCCAATTTTTTCCATTGCCTGTTTAAATAACAGGCGATCTTCGGCTTTTTCGATCGCTGGTAATTTTGCCCCAATTAGCTCAACGCCATATTTATCTAAAACTCCACTCTTTGCCAGAGATACGGCAATATTTAAGGCTGTTTGTCCGCCCATGGTTGGCAACAGCGCATCTGGCTTTTCTTTGGCAATTACTTTTTCCACCATTTCTGGGGTCAAGGGTTCGATATAAGTACGATTTGCCATTTCTGGATCGGTCATAATTGAAGCGGGATTGGAATTGACCAAAACTACCTCATATCCCTCTTCTCGTAGAGCTTTACAAGCCTGTGTTCCCGAATAGTCAAATTCACAAGCTTGTCCAATGACAATCGGGCCGGAACCAAGAAGTAAAATTTTATGGAGATCTTCGCGACGGGGCATATTACTATGTCTCTTGCCTAACTTATACTGCTAGCGATTAATTGTATAGTTTCTCGACCCCATAAAGAGTGTTCTTTTTATCTACATTTAATAACCAGCTGTTATATGTGCCTTGATTTAAATGATTTGATCATCGCTGCATCGTTACGGGTTGAAATCAACCTAGTTCATAATTTAACGGCGCAATTCCTACTTTCTCATAATCGATTTTAATTTTCAGACGCTTAATTGAGACTAAAAGTATCTAGCTACCAACCATCATCGTGCTGATAGCAATGCAGATTTTGCATATTCACCACCTGAGTTATTCATAAACATTTGTAACAATTTACTGGGATCATTAATATTTGTTGAAGTTTCTTGACAGCATTGTTAGATTGTGGATGCAAATCTAGAAAGAGGTTAAATATATGATGTCTTCACCAGCGATCGCTCTAATTGCCGTTTTGACTCTTGGTTATATATTGGCAATTAGTATCGGAACAATTGCTTATTTTGCCAACGAAAAAAACTATTAAACTGTCAGGCTTAATAGTTTACTAATAATTAGATTTTACAGCTAGCTTGTTTTTCGACCAACAGCTAGCTGTTTTCTATTTAGATTTAATATCATAACCTTTTAATATGTTTGGTGTAAATTAACTGCGTTGACTTGATTGAAGTTTGCCAGTCTTTAGAAGCTAGAGCAACCAAGAAACGAAGTTCTAACCTCTAAATTGAAATTTATCTTGATGAAAACTACTGCTCAACAATAAATGTCTCAGTCATTTGATAAGCTTCGTCATCGGTAAACTGCTCGGGTGGATGCTTCATAAAATAGGCAGAAGGTGCAGTTAATACGCCGCCAATACCGCGATCTAAGCCCAATTTACAGCAACGAATCGCATCAATAACTACTCCTGCCGAGTTAGGAGAGTCTTCAACTGAAAGTCTCATCTCTAAATTCATCGGCACATCGCCGAATAGCTTGCCCTCAATGCGAATAAAAGCAACTTTATTATCTTTTTGCCAGGGTACATAATCACTAGGGCCAACATGAATATTTTCGTATTCTAGGCGTTTAGCAATTACGCCCTGTACGGCTTCGGTTTTCGACTCTTTTTTGGAATCTAAACGAGTGCGATCGAGCATATTACGGAAATCAGTGTTACCACCAGTGTTTAACTGATAGGTACGCTCAACTTTTACTCCTCGCTTTTTACACAGATCTACTAGCGTACGATGACTGATGGTTGCGCCAAACTGAGACTTAATATCATCACCAATAATTGGAATATTATGATGTTTAAACTTATCTGCCCATAGTGGTTTACTGGCAATAAATACAGGAATACAATTCACAAAAGCTATGCCTGCATCAAGAGCGCATTCAGCGTAAAACTCGGTGGCTTCTTGTGAACCTACAGGAAGATAGTTAACTAAAACCTCGGTGCCAGAGCGCTTCAGACTGTTGACGATATCTGCTTTGGACTGTTCTGGGCGATCGCTAACTATAAAAGTATATTTCTCATCAGCACCGTTCATGTGAGGTGCAACCCCGTCTAACACCGTCCCCATCTCTACCGTCACTCCAGTTTGGGGAACGTTTTCGCAGAAAACGGTCGTACAGTTAGGAGGAGCAAAAATCGCTGCGGCAACATCCTTTCCTACTTTACGTTGGTCAATATCAAAAGCGGCAACTACTTCGAGATCATAAGGTTTGTAGCCCCCAAGATCCCAGTGCATTAAGCCAATAGCATCTTCTGCTTGTTTATCTCGATAATATTCAATTCCTTGGATGAGTGAACTAGAACAGTTTCCTACACCAACAATTGCAATTTTTATACTCCCCACGGTTTAACCTTCCTCCATTATTGGACTACATTATAGGGAAATCTTACAGTCATTGTTTAAAGAATGGTAAACGAATGGTAAATAATTCCACCATAGTAGATATTCTGCTTGATAAATCGATAAACCAACCCAATCATACTGCCTATACTTTTTTAGCCGATGGAGAAAATGAATCTGGTAGCTATACATACCAGGAGTTAGATCTTCAAGCACGGGCGATCGCAGTACAGTTGCTAACCAAAGTTAAACCAGGCGATCGCGCTTTGTTAGTTTATCCTTATACTGCTGGCTTGGAGTTTATAGCTAGTTTCTTAGGTTGTCTTTATGCTGGAGTTATTGCCGTTACCGACTATCCCCGACAGCACATTAAATCTCTTAGCCAGTATCAAGATCGTATTGACAATTGTCAAGCAGCAATTGCTCTGACTACTCAAGAATTTGCCGATCGCGTCAAAGGACAGCTAATTGCCAATCCAGGCATGGTAATGAAGTTAAACGCTTTGCCCTGGATGGCGAGCGATCGCGTTAACTTGAATTTAGCTGAGCAATGGCAGCCGCCCAAAATTGACGGGGACACTTTGGCTTTTTTACAATATACTTCTGGTTCTACAGGACAACCCAAAGGAGTAATGGTCACTCATGGTAATGTGCTGCACAATTCAGAAGTAATCTACCAGTCTTTTGGACATCACGATCGCACTAAAATTTTAATGTGGTTGCCAATGTTTCACGATATGGGATTAATTGGCGGCGTAATGCAGCCTTTATATGCAGGTTTACCCGCTGTATTAATGTCGCCTATTGCTTTGGCACAAAAACCCTTTCTCTGGTTACAGGCGTTGTCTAAATATCAGATAACTACCAGCGGCGGGCCTAATTTTGCCTATGACTTATTATGTCAAAAAATTACTGACGAGCAACGAGCCAGCTTGGATCTTAGTCATTGGTCAGTCGCATTTACAGGGGCTGAACCTGTACGAGCAGAAACCCTAGAGAAATTTGTTGAACTGTATGAACCTTGCGGGTTTAAGAAAGAAGCCTTTTATCCTTGTTACGGTATGGCTGAGGCAACGTTATTTATTACTGGGATTAATGCTTCGCAATATCCTACGATCACCTATTTAGATAAACAAGCCTTAACTGAAGATAAAGTTGTTACGGTAGCACCAGACCATCCTAACTCTAAAGCTGCTGTTAGCTGTGGTCACACTTGGTTGGGGGATGAAATTATTATTGTCGATCCCGAAACTAAAGTTCAGTGTGAAAGCGATCGCGTCGGGGAGATTTGGGCAGCAGGAGTAGGTATTGGCAAAGGATACTATCAACAACAGGAGCAAACAACAGCAACTTTTCAAGCAACTTTAGCGGATAACCCCAATAAAACTTACCTCCGCACAGGGGATTTAGGCTTTATTAAGGATAATGAACTATATATTACAGGGCGCATCAAAGATATGATGATTCTCTGGGGACGTAATCATTATCCGCAGCATATTGAAGAAACGGTGGAAAATTGTCATCCTGCCCTACGCCTCAATCATGGTGCGGCCTTTAGCGTGGAAGTTAACGGAGAAGAACAGTTAGTCATTGCTCATGAAATCAATCGGACTTACTTGCGAAAACTAAACGCCGAGGAAGTTATCGGCGCAATTCGCCTGGCTGTAGGAGAACAAAACATGGCTAATGTTTTTGCCGTAGCCTTACTTAAAACTGGCAGCATACCTAAAACCTCTAGCGGTAAAATTCAGCGTCGTGCCTGTCAAAGTATGTTCCTCGATGGCAGTCTCAATACTGTGGCGCAATGGCAACAGTCAGAAATTCCTGAAACCGATATTACCGATTTGGCGGGACAGTTTTTTAGTGATTGATTTTGGCTAATGGCTAATGGCTAACTGTTAATCAAGACTTCTTTGCTTGCAACTTCTGACTTGTGACTTCTAACTTTTGACTTTTGAATCGCCTCTTGCCAAAGAGCGACTAAATTTTGAACTGCTTGTGACCAACTATATTCTTGGACGGAAAGCCGCGCGCGATCGCCCATTGCTTGCCGCAAACGATTATTTTCAATTAATAATTTGAGTTTGTCAGCAAAATCCAGGCGATCTCCTGGGGTATATAACAAGCCATTGCTGCCGTCTTGAATATTTTCAATTACTCCGCCACAATTAGGGGCAATCACGGGAATTCCTGCTGCAAATGCCTCTAAAATAGTTAAACCTCTGGTTTCTTTCTCAGAAGTAGTGACGTGCAAATCACAGTTGACTAACAGCGCGGGAACATTTTCGGGTGCTACTCTACCAAGTAAATGTAAGTTGGGAGTCAATTTACTTAATTCTGTCTCTATTTCCTCGCGCATTGGCCCATCGCCTGCCACGATCACTGCTACTTGACTCAGATCGACTGCTTGCGCCAGCCCTTTAAAGGCTTCTAAGGTAAAATTCCAGCCTTTGTCAGGATATAAACGCCCTAAAAAGACTACCTTAATTAAACAATCCGCCGAAGACAAACCATATTGTGAAGCAAAAAAATCTGTCTGACGTAGATTAGGCGTAAAGCGATCGCTATCAAAACCAACCAAGTTAGCATACCTAGCGTTGTTTATTCCCAAGTCAACGACTTGAGGATAAGTTACTCTACTAGTAACTAAGGTTAAGTCGTAAGAGTTGTATACCCAAACAATCAATCTTTGCAGTAAAGATTTAACCACCGTAAAAATTGGTTTTGGCAGAGGAAAATAATCTGCCAAATAATCCAGAAAATTAGTGCGGAAAAAACTAATGCAGGGAATACCAGCTTGTTTGGCGTAATCTAGTCCAGCAATACGCCAAAACCCGACGTAGAGCCTTTCTGGTTCATCAACATGAACAATATCTGGTTGAAATTGCTTTAGTTCGGCTAAAACTAATTGGTATGAGCTTCTGGTAACATTAGGTTCGTAATCTAACCCAACGAAGGAATTGCTAGTTAAATTAATTACTTTAATTCCAGGCAAGAGATCTCCTGTATAATCTTGCCAATTGGGATATGTCTTTGACAAACTACTGTAGTCGGGACAAAAAAACCGCACCTGATGTCCTTGCTGGCTCAATATTTGTAATCTTTGCCAGCCACTGATTGTGACACCATCAATAATGGGTAAAAAACCTGACGCAATAATCGCAATTTTCATCTCAACAGTTCCCAAGGTATTCTTAACTGACACAATATAAGGGCTTGAGATAAAGTCGAGATTAAATTAAGACTATAATTTTATTTGATGCAGGTAAAGAACCTTTATTTCCAGCAATTAACAATTAATCTCTGTGCCGAGAAGAGCGGTTAAAAGCTAGTTAAAAATTAATCGTTTATTTATTTTGAGCAAAAATATGATGGGCTGGACACAATATTTTATTCCAGATACTTTGAATTTAATGTGGCTAGCTCTTAGTCTCTTTATTGCTGGGATTATTGAAGTTTTATTATGGAAAACCAGTCTATTTCAACTATTAAATATTCCGATAAAAACTGAATGGTTTGGGGTTAATAAAAAGTGGCGCGGCTTAATTAGTTTACCGATCGCCATGGTAGCTAGCGTTAATTTATTAAACTTAGTTGAATTATTAATTCCTGCTCTTTCTCAGCAGTCTATTTCATTTTCTCAGTTTAATTTAATAGAATTCGGCTTATTAATTGGATTTATTTTCAATTTATCAGAATTACCTAATTCTTTTATCAAGCGTCGTTTAGATATTCCGCCTGGCGACGAAAATAGCTGGCTATTTTATTTCGTCGATCATATGGACTCTACCTACGGAGTTCTAATTCTTTGGTACTTTTATTTTCACTTTCCCCTGCACTTTATTACCACAGGTTTAATTGTCACGCCACTGTTATTTATGGGTGCAACAGAGTTACGTAAGAAATTGGGATTGAAGTAATAGGTAAGTAGGCAGACAAAATAGATTACAGTAATACAAAGTAGTTATAGTCAACTGTAAAGACAATTATTTTTGATTAAAGTATGCTTGAAAGTCGAGCATACTTTAATAATTTTCCTTGATGATTATCGGCTGGTGGTTTCATACGATGTAAATTCCCCCTTGTTAGCGATCGCTAACAAAAATCAACAAAAAACCCCTGACTTAAATTGCTTTTGATCAGAGGGTGGTTAGATATTTCAGATTAGTTGAAGTCTAAATCTTATTACTAAAAGCGATTATTTACATTAAGCCGAACTGTTTGAGAACTCCATGTCCAGTATTTAATTCTAAAATGATTGCTGAGATAAAACCGATCATTGCTAAACGACCATTCAAAATTTCCGCGAAATTAGTAAAGCCAAATTTACCTTCTTTTTTCATAACTAATGACTATCTCCTTAGTTGTAGGGTTTTTATGTCAAGCATTCTTAATATAGCGTAACTTACTTACATATTTGGTTTTAATCTGGCAATAATTAAGTATGAGCATTATAAACTGAACGTGATTACCACTGAAACTCTCGACTTATTAGAATGGCAGCGTTTATGCCAAAATTTGTCTACCTTCGCAGCAACTAAGTTAGGCGTGGTAGCCGCACGCCAGTTGAGACTACCTGCTACACAGAAAGAGAGTGAGCAGCTACTGGCTCAAACCAAGGAAATATATAATTTAGAGCAAGAGTTAGATTCTGGCTGGACTTTTAAAGGCATTAAAGATATCAGTGCGTCTTTGGCAAGATCTGGTATCGGTGGTATTTTGTCAGCCAAAGAGCTTTTAGATCTAGCAACAACCTTGGCGGGAATGCGTTATCTGCGTCGCTTAATTGACGATAAGAGCGAAAAATTAGTAACGTTGGCAGAGTTAGTTGCTGATGTTCGCACCTATCCTGAAATTGAGCAAGAAATACATCACTGTATTGATGATCGCGCTGAAATAACCGATCGCGCTAATCCCAAACTAGCGGATATTCGTAGCGAAATCAAAAACTTGCGCGAGCGAATATATAAAATGCTCCAGGGAATCATGCAGCGCAACTCCACGGCTATTCAAGAAGCAGTGATTACACAACGGGGCGATCGCTTTGTTTTGCCCGTTAAACCTGCCCAGAAAGAGACGATTAAAGGGATAGTCCATGATGTTTCTAGTACTGGCTCTACTTACTATATTGAACCTAATGCGGTGGTGCCATTAGGTAATCAGCTGCGGCAAAAAGAGCGTCAGGAAAAGCGGGAAGAAGAAATTATTTTAAAAGGGCTATCAGAAAAAGTGGCTCAGGTGCAGGAAGACTTAGAAAAAGTTTTAGCTGTGGCGACGATGTTGGATTTAGCCACAGCTAAAGCGCGTTATGGCTGGTGGTTGGCAGCTAATCCGCCCAGGTTTATTGACGCTACTAAAGGTGAAACCACTACCCTGCGTCGGTTGCGTCATCCTCTGCTAGTTTGGCAACAACGTCATGAAGAGGGAACCGAGGTAGTTCCTATTGATGTCCTAGTTAAGCCTGAAACCAAAGTAGTAGCAATCACAGGACCAAATACGGGCGGCAAAACCGTTACCCTAAAGACGATGGGGTTGGCGGCGCTGATGGCAAAAGCTGGAATGTTTGTTCCTGCCCAAGAACCTGTCGAATTACCCTGGTTTGATCTGGTTTTGGCTGATATTGGAGATGAGCAGTCTTTACAACAGAGCTTATCGACTTTTTCAGGACATATTCGCCGTATTAGCCGCATTATTGCTGCTTTAAACCATAATAACGGCAATTCTCTAATTCTACTAGATGAGGTTGGTGCGGGAACAGATCCCGCCGAAGGTAGTGCTTTAGCGATCGCTCTGCTCAAATATCTCGCAGATCATGGTTTATTGACTATTGCCACGACTCACTATGGTGAATTAAAAGCTCTCAAGTACCAGGATGCCAGGTTTGAAAATGCTTCGGTAGAGTTTGATGATAGTACTCTCCAGCCTACCTATAGATTGTTGTGGGGGATTCCTGGGCGTTCTAATGCCCTGACTATTGCTCAACGTTTAGGCTTAAATACAGACATTATTAAGGAGGCTCAATCCCTAGTAGGTACTGGTTCATCACAAGATGTCAACCAAGTAATTGTCGCTTTAGAAGCACAAAGAAGGGAACAAGAAGAAAAAGCGAAAGCAGCGGGTAAGCTACTAGAACAAACAGAGCGTTTTTATTCAGAAGTATCAGCCAAAGCTGCTTCGTTACAAGAAAGAGAACAGTCACTGAGAGTCTATCAAGAACAAGCGGTACAAAATGCGATCGCGCAAGCGAAACAAGAAGTGGCAAAGGTTATTCGCCGCTTACAGCAGGGTGAGCAAACCATGCAGAAAACCCAACAGGCGACAGAGGCTTTAAATGATCTTACCGCTAAGGAGTTAGCCAAAACTCAAACAGCAAAGCCAACTAAACCCAGCTATAAACCCCAGGTGGGAGAAAAAATTAGGATTCCTCGTCTTAATCAAACAGGAGAGGTATTAAATATTGATGAGGCGGAAGAACAGCTAACAGTGCGCTTTGGCATGATGAAAATGAGCATCGGTTTAGCAGAAATTGAATCTTTGGATGGACAGAAAGCCGAAGTAAAGTCGCCAGCTAAGAATAGCAAGAAACCTTTGCCACAAACTCCGCCCAAAAAGCCGGCGGTGATGGTGCGAACTTCTCACAATACCTTGGATATTCGTGGTCAACGGGTGGACAATGCAGAAATAGAAATTGATAATGCGATCGCCAAAGCCATCGAATCAGGAGTATTATGGATTATTCATGGCAAAGGAACGGGGCGTTTACGTCAAGGGGTTCATGAATTCCTCAAGCGCCATTCCCAGGTAGAGAAGTTTGAACTTGCTACCCAAAAAGAAGGTGGTGCGGGAGTAACAGTAGTATATCTTAAATAGTCCTACTGTTTACAGTAATTGAAATCTTGAGAAGCTCTCAGCTTTGGCTTGAGCAAGGTTAATCAAAATTAATTCAACCAAATATTTAGCTCTATTGAATTTTCTTATTGTGGCACTTTCGCCTGGAGTTAAACGTCATTTTAACTATTCAGCTCATATTTTTCTTAAATATTTCCTTACAGTACCAAAATGTTTTTTTTGAAAAGGTCACATAGAAACAAACTATTAGCCATAATTTTCGGATTTGCCTTAGCTATTAATACAAATAATCTAGCTTATGGTAAAAACGTAAGTTTTATTAAACCTAATATACCAGCGATAGATAAGACTTCTAATTTGACTATTGCCCAAGCATTTAGGCAGCTTGATTTTAGTAATAATTACTATGACAAATTGTCGGAGGCAGATTATTTCTATCAAAAAGGTGATCTAAGCCAAGCTAAACAAATTCAACAGCAGGTAAAACCAGGATTTGCTCCCAATGCAACTGTTCCTTTAGCAGTAGATGACTTAGCCGAATTAGATGCTAAAGCTCAGCAATATTGGAACACGGCTACTGAAGCAATTGAAGCAGATCCTGAAACCGAATCAGAAATTACCCAAATGATTTTTGAGCCATTACAAAGCTTAGTTAAAGAATATCCTGAATTTATTCCTGGTTACATCTTGCTAGCTGATACTCACGATCTTTATGGCGAAGAAAAACCAGCTTTGGCAACTATTGAAAAAGCTGCGGAAATGTATCCAACCAGAGAAGATATTTTGGATACTAAAATCGAGCTGTTGTTGCTCTACGGTAAACCTTTAGAAGCCTCAATTGCCGCGCGGGAATTTGCCTATAGCTATCCCGACAATCCGAAAAGCCAAGCTTACGAACAAGCAGCTAACCAATACTTTGAACAATATAAGAAAAAGCTTAATTCTAAAATTACTACTTCAGGAATACTCGGTAGTATTGGTCAAATTGCCACTGGAAATGAACTAGGGGCTTTAGAAATTGGTCAGATGCTATTAGCAGGAGAGAGAACAGCGGGACAATCTTTTGCTCAAAGTATTAAAGCTCAATCGAAAATGGTTTCCGATGAAAGACAGCTAAAATACCTTAATGATATTGGTCAGAAATTGGCTAAATTGATGGGACGAGATGAATTTGAATATGAATTTAATATTGTCGAAGATCCTACCCCCAATGCTTTTGCTTTGCCTGGAGGTAAAATATTTTTTCATACAGGTATGTTGGAATTGATGGATTCTGAGGCAGAATTAGCTGGTGTGTTGGCGCACGAAATAGCCCACTCTGTTTTGTCCCACAGCTATCAACAAATTGGTGAGTCTGCATTGACTGGCACAGCTTCAAATTTAATAAGCAGTATGATTGGACGAGGAGCAGGAGCAGCTTCAAATGTAGGAGGTTTGCTCTTGAATCAAAAGTTCAGCCGTGACAAAGAAAAACAATCAGATATTTTGGGTTTAAGGGTACTAAATGCTGCTGGATATTCGGCGGATGGTTTATATAACGTGATGGCAAAGCTGAAAAAACTATCTGGTGGTGGTGCTTCTTTGTTGTCTAGTCACCCTGCTTCGGAAGAGAGAATGCGTTATTTAGAAGAATTGATTCAAACTAAGGGTTACAACCGCTATGGATACGAGGGAGTAGAAGCCTATCGCGCCGTTTTTCCTCGGTAGGTTCTTGTGACTAAAGATCTATAAACTTTGTCAGGACGAACAGCCGTTCGCCCCTACCTTAAATACTTTTAAACTGATTCGGTTTGGCGGATTAGATACTGTTCGCGGTTAAATTCTCGTTGTTTTTCAGTTAATAAGCTGTAATTATCAATCGGCGGGCGCATATCCCATTGAGTTTCCGCAAACATCAGTAGGTTGGCACTCATAATTAAACCCGTGGCTAAAAATTGCCAGCCAGTACACAAAGGTAGAATTAAAATTCCGAAAAGATGAAATAGTCCTGCGATCGCAAAAGCGCGCGATCGCAATCCCCACCCCGTACAGAAATAGCCCACTGCGCTTAACCCCAGCCACAAATGGCATAGGTGCATCAAAACTGTTCCCCATCCCCAGAGGATACCTAAGTCAGTGATAGCTACTCCACTCAACATTAAAATTATCCAGGCATACAGCACCCAACGCAATCGTTCTACCTTTACCCAAAAATGAGTTAAGAAGGTCATTCCCACTGTACCAACCCCAGTTAATGCTGACCAAAAAACAGCTTGCGTAATCCAGTCAATCGGTGCAAACTGAGCCGTAAAAAAAATAACTGTTGTAATTAAACCCCAGAATACAAAAACCTGGTCAATTCTGGTGTAAATATTACTAAATAAGGTTTTGTTGCTGATTTGCAGTTTAAATTTTAAAAGTCCTTGGCGATCCTGAAAATCTAATGCGTGTTGCTTTCGACGGATGATTGGCTCGGCAGAGTTGAACAAAGGCATCTAATTGTATAGCTGTAGAGAAATTAATTGTATAACTTTAGTTATATTTATCTTTCTTTACAATTATATATATATCTGAAGTAAAAAAAATCAGGAAAATAATCCGAGTAGTTACGGCTTACCCTAATAGTGTTGGTCAAATAGAAAGATGAGTTGCTGTCCAAATTGTCCAACCGTCAATAAGCCATAAGAACATCGTAAAAATAAATAGAATTAGATACATCCAGGGTTGAGCTAGGGGACGAATATCAAAAGTATCAATGCCTGTTTTCTCACTGACTAGGTTGACCATGCGATTAAAGCCTGCAACGCGCATCGGCAGCAAATAGGCTTTTTCGGCGGTAGAAGAAGTAAAGTAGTAAACCATCCCACCTTGTCCTGTAGTACGCATCTTCAAATTGTCAATTTCATTCCAAGACAAAGACCAACCCTGGCGGAAAAATTTTGGTATCCAAGTAGGATAAGCTACTTGTATTTTCTGCTCATCTAAAATTACCCGTTCACTAAGAGCAGCATAAACTGCGATCGCACCTAAAGCAATTCCCATCCACAATAGCCAAGAAGGTACTGGCGCATTAGTAAAATCTGCTAAAAAAGGTAAGGGAACTGTTAAAGCAATATAAAGACATAAAAGAGTAATGCGGATAATCGGAGAAATTTTAAAAATGTTCATATTTAATTACTGATTACTTAATAACTGTTAGCTAATAACTCATTGGTCACAAGTTAAGGAAATTAGAAAAAAGTCAAGAGAAAAACCAAATCATGTAAAACTCAGAGAGAGTAGGCAATTGAACGATTGGATTTCTCTATGAACAAGAGTAAGAGAC
>JBHJNW010000094.1:0-8451 GCA_050330395.1 Pleurocapsa sp. | reverse complement strand
CAGATCGTCGTCTTACGACGACTGGGAAGCTTCGCTTCCGCGTCTCTCATTTTCTGGGAGACTACTTTACTACATTCACCTTCTTGCTTGCTTTTCAACCCTTTGTGTCGCCCCCACAGAATTGTAAATTAAGTTTAAAATACAGTTTTTTATCATTTTCTCGAATTACTTTGCCATATCTGTGTCTAGTTGTGGAGGGAGTATCTAGCTTAATATTGTTAAATAAATATGACTGCAAACTAGTTAAATCTACAATGTGAAAAGCAACTTGCTCTCCTGATTCCTTTACTACAATCGTGCCGTTAGCTTCGTAACTACCATCCCATTTACTACCAGCAAAAAAACCTAGTAAAACATCTACCAAAAATTTTTTGATTTTATTAACTAAAAAAGTTTTATCTTCATATTGAAGATCGGCGATTAAATTAGTATTTTCATAAATATAATCAATAATTTTGGCAATAGATGAAATTCTATATTTATAAAAAACAAGTAAGATACTACCAATAACTTCAGGCAGCAAAAAATCAACCATTTTTAGGTTGTATTCCATTGCTTTTTTTTCGGGCGCAATGTATTTAAAAACTCCACCATATTTCTCTATTGCTTTAAGTCGATCTGTTAATTTGGTTTGGGTATTGATAGCATTAATTTCAGCTACTTTATCTTGAGCCAGATTTTCAATTTCAAAGATAAAATTGGTATTCCCTGAAGCATTTAATAAAGTCGGTTTACTACCTAAATAAGACTTAATCCCAAATCCTTCATTTTCTTTCGTCAAAATATCATTGTGAATATCCAAAAAATATCGGCTTTTTGAGAACTTGTACCCCCTTTAATCAGAGTTAATCCTAGAGCATTTTGAATAACTTCAAATTCAGGTATAATAAAAGTAGCTTTTCCAGCTTTAATTAGAGTAACTAGATTATTTAAAATCTTGCTATTAATTAGTTTACCAATGTTTATTGTTTTAACAATCGCTGTATCCTTATTAATTATTTTTACTTGATTTTGATTGATTAGTAAAAACTCTAAATTAATATTTTTACCAGTAACCTTTGTTACCTTAAAATAACTACCAGTTGGATTTAAGCTTTCATCAGAGAGAATAATACGCTGTTCTAATAAAATTCTGATAAAAGTTAATAATTCTGACCACTCACCTTTATTTTTCGTTTTCTTCATTTCTGTTTGCTTACTTTCTAAACTATTCATATAGGTAATAATATTTTTACCAACGGCTATAACTGCGTTTACTGCTACACTATTACCCAACTGTTTAATAGCTTGAGTAGAACTAACAGGAAATTCAAAGTTATCAGGAAAGCCCTGCATTTTTCTGGCTTCAATGTAAGTTAGTTGTCTGACTGTGCCATCAACTAAATATGAATACCAATTACGGCGATCGCTAATATTTGAACCGCGACCACCAACTCTTAAAGTAAATCCTATTTCTCGGCTGCAAACTCCTCCCCAGACATCACTCATATTAAATTTCAAGGGTAGTTTTTCAGGAAAATTAAATCCCTTAAAAAATCCTTCATCACAAAAACCAACCATAAAAGTTCTTGGTCTAAGTTGAGGTAAACCATAGTCTGATGCTTTGACTATTTGATAATAGAATGAATAACCCAAATCCACTTCTAAAACTTGACGAATTAGCTTAAAAGTTTTTCCCTGATCGTGATTAACTAAGCCCTGAACATTTTCTAAAAAATAGGCTTTTGGTCGTTTAGCTTCTAATATATCGGCAATATTAAAAAATAAATTGCCTCGCTCTGAATTATGAAGATCATCAAAGCCTCTTTTGTAACCTGCTTGGCTAAATGGTTGGCAAGGAAACCCAGCACACAGCAAGTCAAAATCAGGAATGTCGTCGGGAACAACATTTCTAATATCGTCGTTGAAGAGATCTTCAGCAAAGATTTGAGGAGAAATACTGTGAAAGTTATGAATATAAGTTTTTCTAGCATAGTGGTCAATTTCTGAGGCAAAAACACATTCACCACCTAATCCGTGCATTGCCAAATGAAAACCACCTATTCCTGCAAATAGATCGATAAACTTAAACGTTGGTTGTTCCACGTATGAATGAATTATAAAACTGACAGACTTCTGATCCTAGTATACTTTACAGGGAATTCGCTCAAATTGAATTCCTGCAAGATAATTAGCTAATTGTGCCAGTAAGAGGAGAACTAGCACTAGCATAGTGTTTAACAGGAATTCTGCCCGATAGATAAGCCAGCCTTCCCGCTTCAGCTGCCAAACCCATGGCTCGTCCCATTGCTACAGGATTTTTTGCCAACGCGATCGCACTATTAACCAGTAACGCATCAGCACCCATTTCCATTGCTAAAGCGGCTTCGCTAGGCGTACCAATACCCGCATCCACAACTACAGGTACATTCGCCTCTTCGATGATAATCGCGATGTTCGCTGCATTATTAATTCCTTGTCCCGAACCAATGGGTGAACCCAAAGGCATTACTGTAGAACAGCCTACTTCTTCGAGACGTTTAGCCAAAATAGGATCGGCATTAATATAAGGTAAAACCGCAAAACCTTCTTTAACTAGCTGTTCGGCTGCCTGTAGCGTACCGATGGGATCGGGCAAAAGATACTTAGCATCGGGAATAACTTCTAGTTTAATAAAGTTGTTGTCTTCCTGACCTAAAAGCTTAGCCATTTCTCTGCCTAAACGAGCAACCCGAATGGCTTCTTCGGCAGTTTTACAGCCTGCGGTATTGGGTAACATCCAAATTTTACGCCAGTCGATCGCCTCGGCTAATCCTTCGTGTCCTGGGGCTTTGGTTTGTACTCTTCTGACGGCCACCGTAATGATTTCGCAACCACTAGCTGCCACACTCTGCTGCATTGCCTGCATACTAGGATATTTACCCGTGCCAGTCATTAGACGGGAATTAAAAGTACGTCCTGCGATAGTTAGCGGGCGATCGCCTTCGATAATTATTTGATCATCTAGTAAAGAAGTAGTCGAAGGCGGCAAGGGAGGTTGGGGATTTGATTCTATTGGCAGTGGTAAGTGAGAGTTGCGGGGAGACATATTTGCTGGTTGATAAAAACGTTGATAGCTAAATTTGGTCAATAGAGGGTCAGACTTTTGATTTAGAATTAAGTCGGCGATCAAAGATGCAGTAATCGGCGCCAGTAAAATTCCATTGCGATAATGACCTGTAGCTAAAAACAGATTATCACAGGAACTACGACCTAAAATCGGTAGCTCATCAGGTGTACCAGGGCGAAAACCCCACCAAAATTCTTCAATTTGCCAATCTGCTGCCGCTGGATAGAGTTCGCTGGTTTTAGCTAACAAGCTTTGAATACCTTTGGGGGTATTAAAAGGAGTCCAGTCAACTTCTTCGACAGTTGCCCCAATCACCAGTCTGCCATCTTGTCGAGGAACGAGATAAACACCGTCGCCGTATAAAATGCGCTGTAAAGGATAAGGTTGATGTAGCCTTTGTGGCATCCTCAGCGAGAGCATTTGTCCTTTGACAGGGCGCACAGGCAAGGGTAAAAGTTGACTTGACCATGAACCAGCGGTCAAAACATATTGCTCGGCATCTAGCTGTCCAATGTTAGTTGAAATTCCGTTGACTCTGCCTTGCCTTTGTTGAATCGCCTTGACGCTTACTCCTTCCTGGATCTCGATGCCTAAAGTTTGGGCAGCTTGCAGCAGCGATCGCATTAAACAACGGTTATCTACCTGTCCATCTTCAGGATACCACCAGCCACCAACTACGCGATCGCTCAATCCTGCCTGATACATTGAAATTGCCTGTCGATCTAACCACACACTGTTAGTCTGCTCATCGGTGATCGATTCAGGTTGGTCATAGATAGGGGCAAGGATACCACAGGGCAAATAGCCAGTTTCTAACCCAGTTAATTCTTCTAGCTTGCGCGTCCATTCAGGATATAGCCAACGGGATCTCAGGCACAGATCCAGCATAGTTGGAGAGGTAAGCTTTTCTGCCATTGGTGCTAACATTCCTGCTGCGGCGTGGGATGCGGCCTGGGAAAAGTCTTTGCTGACTACGGTTACTTTTGCTCCCTGACGTTTCAATTCAATCGCGATCGCCAACCCAATAACGCCACCGCCAATAATGAGAATATCTCTTGCTGCTTTCATCTTCTTAAACCTTCATCCCTCTTACTCTAACGTGAAACGAATCCTGTTGAAAAAATCTTAATTTATAATAAGCCAAGGATAAATTAGGACATCAACCGTTAGATGGGAATAGCCAAGCAACTTTCGGTCAAAACTAGTTTAGCTCAATTAACTTGATACTCATATTGGATCTCATCCAAACTCTTGCTTTCTGGCATTTGTTGACAGGCAAACAATAGCACCACCAATAAGACAGCCGTAAACAAACGATTAATTAGCGTCAGAAAATCACTAGACACAACTTAATATACTCCTTAAACACCATACATCTACTTTTATAGTGGGACAAGTTAGTAATATTTATCTGCTGGTTATTACAGGTACTAAATTGGCACAGTAATACTTTATTCAGCTAAAAAGCGACACAGGTTTGATACTTCTTAATTAATATTTATAACTAAAGATAGGTGATTTTGAGCGCAATCTTGATTAGTTTAACTAAAAATCATTGAGGTTCAAGTGAATAATATTTGGTATAAAACAATACTTTTTGCTTTATTGTTAATGTTGATTTTAGCTCCCTTTGCTGGATTTGCACCTTTGTTACTGGTTCTGTTAATTGCCGGAGTAGGTTGGTTTTTTGGCTCTATATTCAGGGTATTAATTTTTGGTCAGAGAGACCCCGCCGTCCTAAAGGACGACGCGAAGCTAGTGCTTTAGCATACCGCTCCGCATATGAAACGACGGGGCTGACTCTGACTTCGCGAATCTGAACCAAAGAGCGATCGCTAACTGAATCGGCACTTAGGCTAATATATTCCCGAACCATTAGTTAACAGTTAACCAGAATTACTCACCTGGTTTGGACAAGCTTGATTAAGTGCGATCGCGGTAATATTAGCTAGAGTAGTTTCGGCAATGTTCTTTAGGGCATCGACGGTAAAAAAAGCTTGATGTCCTGTAATAATGACGTTAGGAAAGGTCAGTAATCTTTCAAAAAGATCATCTTGGATTATTTCACCAGATAAATCTTCAAAAAACATTTTACTTTCTTGTTCGTAGACATCTAAAGCTAAATAGCCAATCTGCTTAGATTTCAAACCTTTGATTACTGCTTTGGTATCGATCAAACCACCCCGGCTAGTATTAACCAGCATAACCCCAGGTTTCATTAACTTGACCGTCTCGTCGTTAATTAAATGATGAGTATCTTTAGTTAAAGGACAATGCAGGCTAACTATATCAGATTGTGCTAACAGCTCAGGCAAGGTTACGTACTCGCCATATTTTACCGCAAACTCTTGATTAGGATATAAATCATAAGCCAATATTTTACAGCCAAAACCATGAAGTATTTGCCCGGTAATCTGACCAATTTGACCTGTACCGATGATGCCTACGGTACGACCATGAAGATCGAAACCCAGCAGTCCGTTTAAGGCAAAGTTTCCTTCACGGACACGATAGTATGCCCGATGAATCTTACGATTGAGAGTCAGAATCAAAGCGATCGCGTGTTCGGCTACGGCATAGGGAGAATAAGCAGGAACTCTCACTACCTTCATTCCTAGCTCTTGAGCAGTATCTAGGTCAACATTGTCGTATCCTGCACACCGCAGGGCAATTAGCTTAATTCCCTGTTGACTTAAAGTTTCAATGATCTGACGATCAAGGCGATCGTTAACAAACACGCAGACTGCTTCAAAGCCAGTTGTCAGGGTTACAGTCTGCATGTCTAAATTAGGACTCAAAAACTTTAATTCGTGATTATGTTCTTGATTTGCTTGAGCGAGAAATTGCTGATCGTAAGGCTTGGTACTAAATACGGCAACTTTCATATAATTAGCTTAACTTGACGTAAATCCTGTAGATTGCAGTGCCATTTCCATAAAGGTATCGTGAGTACTGTGGGCTTCTTCATCTTGTTTGGGCTTTCTTTGAATAAATGTCCCGTCAGACTGCAATTCCCAGGCTTTGCGGTTATCGGCTAACATGACTCCCAAAATTTCCTGTAGATCGCTAAAGATTTCGCGAGACTCAATTGGCGTAACTGCTTCGACCCGGCGGCTCAAATTACGAGTCATCCAGTCGGCACTACCGATATACATTTCTTCCTGCCCATCATTATTAAAATAAAAAATGCGAGAATGTTCCAAAAAGCGTCCAATAATACTAATTACACGAATTTTATCGCTAATTCCTGGTAAACCTGGTCGAAGACAGCAAATTCCGCGAATAATCAAGTCTATTTCAACTCCTGCCTGGGAAGCCTCATAAAGATTTTGAATCACCTGTTGATCGACCAAAGAGTTCATTTTTGCCACAATGCGCCCTGTTTTTCCTTGACGGCAATTTTCCGCCTCACGCTTAATCATCTCGACCATGCGATCGCGTAAGCTAACTGGCGCAACTAGCAATTTGCGATATGACTTTTGTCGAGAATAACCAGTCAAAAAATTAAACAAATCGGTCAAATCTGCTCCCAACTCTTCCCGACAGCTCAATAAACCTAAATCTGTATATATTTTGGCTGTCTTCGGGTTATAGTTACCTGTCCCGATATGAACATAACGACGGATTTTTTCTTTTTCTTGACGTACAACCAAAGTAATTTTGGTGTGGGTTTTGAGTCCTGTAACACCATAAACGACATGAACCCCAGACTGTTCTAGCTTTCTTGCCCAAATAATATTATTTTCTTCATCAAAGCGAGCTTTCAGTTCGACTAAGGCTACTACTTGTTTATCATTTTCGGCTGCGGCAATCAGAGCTTTCAAGATCGGAGAGTCTCCAGAGGTGCGATACAAAGTCATTTTAATCGCTAGGACATCAGGATCATGAGCTGCTTCGGTTATGAAACGTAAAATGGTGCTGCTAAAAGAATGATAGGGATGATGAACTAATATATCTCCATGGCGAATTACGTTAAAAAAATTTTCTCCCTCACCGCTGCCATTGTTTTCTTCTTGTTCCTTTAGCCAGCTAAGGCGGGGAGGTAAGACCGCATTCCAGGGCTTATCCTTAAGTTCAAAGAGGGGTAAGGATAAAAAAGACATCAAATCACCCAAACCTAGTAAACCATCAATATCATAAACGTCACTTTCTTCTAAAGCTAGTTCGCCAATAATAGTAGAACGAAGTTCTGGGGGAATAGATGCTTCAATTTCGAGTCTTACCGAAGAGCCGCCAATGCGTCGTTTTTGTAGCTCTTTTTCGATCGCCAATAACAGATCGTCCGCTTCATCTTCTTCCACCGACAAATCGGCATTGCGGGTTACTCGAAAAGCATAGGACTCTAAAATAGTCATCCCAGGAAACAAATACTCTAAATTATGAGTAACAATCTGCTCCATCGGCACGCCAGTCCAAACCCCAGCTTTACCTCGCTGCTTTTGTCTTAATTTTTCTGGTAAGGCAATAAAGCGGGGTAATACGTTAGGAATCTTGACCCGAGCAAATAATTCATTATCAATAGCGGGGTCTTTTAACACCACAGCCAGATTCAGACTGAGATTAGAAATATAGGGAAAAGGATGAGAAGGGTCTACCGCCAGAGGAGTTAGAACTGGAAAAATATAATCCTCGAAATAATTATTGATATAGCTTGTTTGTTCTTGGTTGAGATCTACATAATTGAGCAAATAAATGCCTGATTTAGTTAATTCTTTGGTCAGCACCTTCTCAAAATGCTGATGCTGTTCTTTAATCATTGGTGTCAAAACTTCGGCGATCGCTTCTAGCTGTTCTAGAGGCGTGCGACCATCTATCGATAGATTGCTAACCCCTGCGGCAACTTGCTTTTTTAAGCCTGCGACCCTAACCATAAAAAATTCGTCTAGGTTAGAGCTGAAAATCGCCATAAACTTGAGACGCTCTAGCAGTGGCGTTCTTTTGTCTATTGCTTCTGCCAACACTCGTCGATTAAACTCCAGCCAACTTAGTTCTCGATTAAAATAATACTCTGGATCGTTAAGATCAATTGTACTATCAATAGATTTGGTACTAGTCATTTCATTGCTCAGTTGCTTAAAGGGTATATTTGCCGATTTGATGATGGTTTTAAGGATTTTACATCGTATTGATCTTACTTTCTCATCTACCTATAGTAATAATTACTCGCTAAGAAGTGATTAAGAAAGACGATCTTTGCCTTTGCTGTACTTAAATTTGAGTAGTTCATTTTGTGCTTTTGGCAACTAAGCTGTTCGTCATTTAAACTGCATATTATTTAATTAGACAAAACGCAGTTAAACTTTCTCCCCTCGGTGGACATTCCCTTGCGCCTTCGGACGACGCGGGCTTCCACCGCTCCCTTT
>JBHJNW010000093.1:0-3103 GCA_050330395.1 Pleurocapsa sp. | reverse complement strand
CTCAGACCTCTACAACCAATCCCAGCAAATATACTGGAGGATGGAAGCAAGTTTGGGAGGCGAAGAGGCAGAAACCACCTGCTCAACTGAGTGAAACGAAGTAGCTGGTGGTGGTTCATAAGTGTAGCTCTAAGCTAATTGGGCGAAAATCGACAAGAACAATATAATCACATTATCGAGTTGATTTCCCAAGAGTATGAGTAATACTGAGCAATTTTGGTATGTGATTCAAGAAAAAGACGGAACTTGTCAGGTCAAAAACTTTGACAGTAAACAAGTAAAAACTCCAGGGCAAGAACAATGGGGTTCTTATGATAGTGAACAAGCAGCGATCGCCAAGAAGATTGGTTTAATTCGAGCAGGAAAATGTCAACCTCAGTAATTAGTCATCAAGCAATCAATTATTTTATGGCTAAGGCAGATAAAGACTGACGAAAAGAATAAAAAGATAAAAATAATTTTTATCTTGCTTCATGCTATTTTAGATCTGGTTTCCAGGTTTTACGGAGCAAGTTAATATTACTCATAGGTATTCATAAAGGTTCGGAAAAAGTGTAGTTACTTTTGATCAAAGCTTTTTTCTGATTGCTGGTTCAAGTTTTGTCTACTGAGATAAACGTTAATACTAGTTACGGATAGAATTACGGTGTGAATAATGTTGCAAGCGATCTTGTTTGATTTGGACGGTACATTGGCTGATACAGATTCAATTCACTTTGCCGTTTGGCAAGATATTCTGGTTCGGTTCGATCTCGACATTGATCGTGCTTTTTATCGACAACGAATTTCTGGTAGAACCAATTCTAAAATTATTAAAGATATTCTTCCTCAACTATCTTTAGAAGACGCTTGGAAGCTTGCCACAGAAAAAGAAGAAACCTATCGGCGAATTGCTAATTCTTTGCTACCTACTCCTGGCTTAGATAGATTGCTTAACTTAATCGACAAAGCCTCCATCAAAAAAGCTGTTGTGACTAATGCACCAGAAGATAATGCTATTTATATGCTCAAGATCTTACGCTTAACCAGTACATTTCCTACGGTGATTATGGCAAAAGATGCACCGCCAGGAAAACCCGATCCAGCACCCTATCAATTGGCTTTAAGTCGTTTAGGAGTAAAAAGCCAAAAGGCGATCGCTTTTGAAGATTCGGCTGCGGGTATTCGTTCAGCTATTGGTGCAGGTATTTATACAATTGGTATTACCTCCAGTCATTCTGCAACAGATTTGCTCGATGCAGGTGCCAGCATGACAATTAAAGATTTTAATGACCAGCAACTGTGGAAATTATTGGACAGTCAGACGAAAGCGGTTGGATAGATCGAGCATTTAACTTAAATTTAATCTCCCTTCATACCATTCATCTAAATTAAGCGGTTAAGAATGGTGTACGGTATTTATAGCAAGTGAACTATAGATTAGGACGTTAGTTATAAAACGAGCTATTAGCTGCGCCAAGCCTTGCTTTGCCAGTCGTCGTAAGACGCGGCGGCTTTTAAGTAAGAAGATTCTTACTTAAAAGCCGCCTTGACGATCTGCGCGTACGCGCTGCGCTTTTAGCTTTTGCTCGACGTGTCTTAACCTTTGTTTCGAGTGCTATATAGAGCATAATTTCGCTATTTAAGATCGGGAATTTTATAGTAAGTCAGAGATAATCTTTGACGAGAAAAGCAGATTAAAAGCAAAAATCGCACTTTAATAAATATCTTTATTGTTTGGTTGATGAATCTCGATAGCTTAAAATTTTACACCTTAATCTCTCGCTTAAAATTTCCTCAAACCTATCCAGGCAAAATCATGTTGGTAGCTTTTACTGGTACTCATATACCTTTAATTGTGCTGATATTTGATGCGGCTGCTTCGGCGACAACTTCTCCCAACGCGATCGCCCATACACTATTAATTACTTTATTTGCCACTTTAATTGGTACAGCGGCAACTTTGTATGCTTTACACCATCTGCTTTCCCCAATAATACTTACCTCTAAAGTTTTGCGTCAATATCTTCAGCTAAGAAAGCGAACTGACTTACCTACCAATTTTCAGGATGAGGTAGGTACTTTGATGGCAGATACCAATCGAACTTTGCAGCAGCTAGACGAAATCATTAAGCATTTAACCAACTACAATAGTCTAACGGGATTACCTAATCGTGAACTATTTCAAACTCATATTCAGCAAGCCATATTAAAGTCAGCAAATCAACAATTTGCTCTAATTGTTTTAGATATTGATAGCCTTAAAGATATCAACAGTGCCTTAGGGCGCATAGTCGGCGATTTATTACTCAGAAAAGTCGCTCAAAGAATAATTAGCTACACAGAATTAGGGGATGTAGTAGCCCGCTTTGGCGGTGACGAGTTTGCTATTTTACGAACTAATATTAGCAATTTAGCTGATAGTCCAGTTATTCTGTCAAACAAGCTACTTGCGAGTTTATCAGCACCATTCTCTTTATACGGGAGAAAAATTCATTGTGCTGCAAAGATTGGCATCACTATTTATCCTTTTGATGGCACTAACGTTGCTCAATTGCTACAAAACGCTGATACAGCAATTCATCAGGCAAAACAGCAGAATTTAAATACTTACCAATTCTATTCTCCAGCGATTAATGCTCAACTTAAGCGTATATTAACCATCAAAGAAAATTTACGTTATGCTCTCGAACGTCAGGAATTATCGATTCACTATCAACCCCGCATCGAGGTGGCAACTGGTCGTTTAGTGGCAGTAGAAGCTTTATTACGCTGGCAAAATCCCGAACTAGGTTTTGTTTCTCCTGCCGAATTTATCCCCATTGCTGAAGAAACCAACCTAATTATACCTATTGGAGAATGGATACTTTACAATGCTTGTCTACAAAATAAACGGTGGCAACAAGAAGGAATAGCACCACTACGAATGTCAGTCAATCTTTCTACCTGTCAATTTAAACAGGCAAATCTAATTGAAACCATCGATCGCACGTTGCAAGATAAAGGCTTATATCAAGTACGGATAATCAATTAAAATAGAATAGCATCCATTCAAATAAAGAAGCAGTGCCAAAAAAACTTTCTCTTAGTGAACATTTAAGTACACAAGAACTACTAAATAGGT
>JBHJNW010000092.1:0-14552 GCA_050330395.1 Pleurocapsa sp. | reverse complement strand
CTTACGTCGCGTCCTTCGCGTCGTAAATCAGGAGGATATAATTTAGAGAAATGTCAAGGTAAAGATGAGCGTTTATTATCTCTAATTTTACTCATAGCAATTGCCTACACTTGTGCTATTAAAAAAGGTCAAGTAATTGCTTTCCAGGGAATCAAAAAATATGTCTGTCGATTAAAAGAAAATTTTAGACAAGATAAAAGACATAGCAATTTCTGGATTGGTTTATACGGCAGTTTGTGGGTTGAAAATTTCCAAATGTGTCATGAGTGGATTAACTAGTTAATGATACTCACTCCTAACAAGCTACCTTTCTATCAACAGGGTATTAGAGCGAAAAGGCTGATCCTCTCATCCCTTTGAGCTTGTTGTCACCCCGTGAGCTCTAACACAGGTTTATCCCAGTCAAATTTTACTCAAAGGCTGTATTTTACCAATCAAATAAGCCAGAAAAAAGCTGGCTCACAAATCACAGTGAGCCAGCGTCTATTTATATTTAATAGATGGTTAGCTACTTTGAGCTATTGGCTCAAAGCAGGATCGTTAATCATCTTGATCTCATTAAGAAATTCCTTCTAACTGAGTAGTCACGACTCGTAACTTCAAAGTGCGATCGCCACGCCTCACGGTTAACTGGAGATTCTTATCTAAACCACTGCCGTCAACGATGCTTTGTAATTTACCAGCATCAGTAATTGCCTGACCATCAATAGCCGTAATGACATCCCCCAAACGTAAACCGGCTGACTCGGCTGGAGTATTAGGCAAGACTCTGACGATCAAGACTCCTTCAACTTCAGGGATAGTAAAAGGAGAATTAGGGTTACTGTTGTTTCTCTGGGCTAATTCGGGAGTTAGCGTCAGCATCTGCACCCCAATATAAGGGTGAGGAACTTGTTTGCCCGCAGCAAGAGTATTGGTGATCGATCTTGCCTGATCAATCGGAATAGCAAAGCCAATGCCGTTAGCGTCAGGGCGAATTGCCGTATTGATGCCGATTACCTCTCCTTGTTCATTTAATAATGGTCCGCCAGAATTACCAGGGTTAATTGCGGCATCAGTTTGTAGAAAGTCAATGCGCTTATCAGGGATACCAACTTGAGCTGAAGAGCGAGTTAGAGTGCTAATAATGCCTAAAGTAACGGTGTTATTTAAGCCAACAGGATTACCGACAGCGATCGCCCAGTCGCCAACCTGAACATTTTCAGAGCTACCCAAAGGAGCAATCGGCAGATCTACCCCCGAAGCTTCAATTTTGACTACTGCCAAATCGGTAACTTCATCTGTGCCTTTGACTACTCCCTCAAATTCTCGTCCATCTTTGAGGATAACCGTCACTCGCTCTGCGCCACTAACTACGTGAGCATTAGTCAAGATTATGCCGTCTTTTTGGGTAATAAAGCCCGAACCCTGCCCCCGTACCTGTCTTTCTCTTGGCATGGCACCACCAAAGCGATCGCCAAAAAATTCGCGAAAGAAGGGATCTGCAAACAAAGGTTCCATTCTAGTGGCAATGGTTCTCTCGGTATCAATTCTGACTACTGCTGCCCCTGTTTTGGCTACGGCTGCTGTCACAAAACTACTGGAATTATTGGCAACAGGTGCTTGTGCCTGAATCGTTGGTTCAGTTTTTAGGGCAATAGGATTCTGCTTATAGTTTAATTTAGACTCAAGCGCTCCCTGCCTTTGAACGACAGGGCTGGCGTTACGAATGCCGCGCTCCAAAGGCAATGTGTCCGCGCGGGAAGACATTACTCTAATGGTGCTAAAAGTCAAAATGACTCCTAAAAAAAGTGCTACAGCGTGGCTAGCCACTTTGCCTAGAAATCGCTTATTTTTCATTATTGGTCAATTTCAATTAATTTAATTAATCATACTTTCTCATCATAGCTTGACTAAATATTTGGCTTCTCTGTTCCTGAGCAAAGTTATCGGTCTGAAATTTAGCAACTATGGCGGAAGCGAAAGTAGTTTGAGCGCAAAAATATTGATTGTTGATGATCTATTACCTCTGGCTGAGTTTAAACGATAAACTAATTGGCAATAATCTTACATTGTGATTAATGTTTTCCATGGTAGATAATTCTAGTTCTCCTAACTCGTATGCCATTGATTTTGGCACTAGCAATACCGCGATCGCTCGTTGGAACATTGCTACAGGCAAAGCTGAACTGGTTAAATTACCTGGTTTATCTCAAGAGTTTAGCTCTCTGCCTCCTCTAATTCCCAGTTTAATTTATGTAGAAGATGCCGCGCAGGAAAAGATTATGGCAGGACAAACAGTGCGCGATCGCGGTTTAGATCTAAAGAGTGATTGGCGATTTTTTCGTAATTTTAAACGGGGTATTGGTACTGAAATTCAGGGTTTTTTACCTGAACTGGATGGTCAAAAGATTTCTTTTGAGCGAATAGGGGAATGGTTTTTAGGTCAGTTGATTAGCAGTCTTCAGTCGGAAACGTCGCCAAATCTGGAATCTTTGGTTTTGACTGTTCCCGTTGATAGTTTTGAATCCTATCGTCACTGGCTGATGGAGATCGCTCAATCTTTGGCAGTAGAAAAGATTTGGATTTTGGATGAGCCTACCGCTGCGGCTTTGGGCTATGGTGCAGCGGAGCGAGAGTTGTTGCTAGTCATCGATTTTGGCGGCGGCACGGTGGATTTATCTTTGGTAAAGCTTTCGTCTAAAAATCCTCAAAACGGTTATTTACTAAAGTGGGGCAAAAAAATGTTGGGTAAAAATACTGCCCAACCAAAGAACACGGCGCAGGTAATTGCCAAAGCAGGAGCTAATCTGGGAGGTGCTGATATTGATAATTGGTTAGTGGATTATTTTGCCAATATTCAGGAGTTGCCTAAATCGATTTTGACTACTCGTTTGGCTGAACGGCTCAAGATCAAGCTTTCTGGCAATGAGTCGGCTAAAGAGGTTTACTTTGACGATGAAACCTGGGAGACTTATGATCTAAGTTTGGATCGCGATCGCTTTGAGACTATCTTAGAACAGCAGGGTTTTTTTGCCATACTTGAAGGTCTCATGAATCAAGTCTTGCAGCAGGCTCAACGTAAAGGGATTAAAGCTAATGATATCGACTCAGTATTATTAGTCGGTGGTTCGGTACAAATTCCCGCCGTACAGAATTGGGTTAAGCAGTATTTTGATGAAGCTAAGATAAAGAACCAACTTCAGTTTGAGGCGATCGCCACAGGTGCGTTACAGGTGTCGCAAACTGTTGAGGTGCAAGACTTTTTAGTTCATAGCTATGGCATTCGCTATTGGAATCGTCAAACCAAAAGCCATGACTGGCATCCGATTATTAAAACTGGACAGTCTTATCCGATGCAACAGCCAGCCGAACTAGTTTTAGGAGCTTCTCAGCCTAATCAGAGCAGTATTGAGCTGATCATTGGCGAATTGAGTGCCAATACCGCTACGGAAGTTTATTTTGATGGCGATCGCCTAATTACTCGCATTGTCGAAAATAACCGCACAGTTCAGCCTTTAAATGACCGTGAAGGAGCCAGGACTATTGCTCGGCTTGAACCAGCAGGTAAACCTGGCAGCGATCGCTTGAGACTATTGTTTAGCGTCGATCAAGAGAGATACTTACGTATTACAGTAGAAGATTTATTAACTCAGAAATCTTTACTGAATAATTACATAGTAGTCAAGCTAAATTAACGAAGCATACTGTAACATGTACTTATGTGAAATTAACCAGAGTAAAATTTGATAGTTTTACGGCGATTCACAGAATATTTTTATATTTGGGAGGTTATTAGCTTATCTACAGCCACTGAATCTTAATTAGTTTTTAATAATAGCTACCGTTTAGTTATCCTAGGCATCTCAAATCGGCAATTTTATAACTCACAGTCATATAGATACTACATTAAAGTTTTCATTACTATTACAGGTCACTAAACTAATAAAATGATCTAGTAATAAATACTCAGATGCCTTAAATTTACAAGTTCAAGGTCAAAAAAGTCACAGTAAGCATATTGCAACACAGTAAATAACTGTCCCAGATAACAGAGAATTACCAAAATAATGAACCATAAGCGGGTAAATATATTAAATATTCCGATCGACAATATAGGAATGTATGAGCTTTTAGATAGGTTGCAAAATGGTGGAGTTGTCTTTACTCCTAACGTAGATCATCTGGTCAAGCTACAAAAAGATCGTGAATTTTATCAAGTATATCAAGATGCCGATTATCGAGTGTGCGATAGTCAGTTGATTTTATACGCATCTCGTTTTTTGGGGCAGCCGATTGATGAAAAAGTATCGGGTTCGGATTTGTTTCCTGCTTTTTACCAATATTACAGTAGTGATGAGAACGTCAAAATATTTTTGCTAGGCGGGTTAGCAGGTGTAGCCGAAACAGCTCGCCGTAGAATTAATGCCAAAGTTGGACGCAATATGGTGATTGCTTCTTATTCTCCTCCGCTTGGCTTTGAAAAAGATCCCGCCGAGTGCAGCAAGATTCTTGAGATGATTAATCGCTCTGGAGCGAACGTTTTGGCAGTGGGAGTCGGCGCACCTAAACAAGAAAAATGGATTGGTAAATATAGGGCTAGCTTACCAGGAGTTTCTACGTTCTTCGCCATTGGTGCAACCCTAGACTTTGAAGCAGGAAACCTGCGTCGAGCGCCTGTCTGGATGAGTTCAGCTGGTTTAGAATGGCTTTATCGATTAATCTTAGAGCCTGGTAGACTTTGGAAAAGATATTTGGTGGAAGACATCGGTTTTTTTGCGTTGATTTTACGCCAGAAATTTAACCTGAATAGTAAAAAAACTTTTTTGGCAGGGACAGCTTATTTGAAGCAAGATAACTAATGTTCGATTGCATTCGATTGCCAGGGCTGTTTATATACTCTGTAGCAACATTAAACCCAGATCTTTAATGGGAACGAAATTCAACTAATAAAGATCTGGGAATTTAATAGACCTCTTGCATGAATAGTAGATCAATGTTTTTTCTTTGCTATAAATAAGACATAATAAGTTATGAGGAGAGGTCATTGAGGAATTACTAATGTTGGAAAGAATAGTGTTAGCTGCAATTATTACTTTTTGTGTCTACTTATTTTTGAATTTGAGTGGCAAGCCTTCTAATAGACCAGTTTTCGACTCCGAAAAAGAAGTTGTTAATCGAATTGCCTTTTTTTCTTTGTAGTTCAATATTGTTAAACACCGTCGTTAGTTTGGCTGATGGTTAAGCTAATTTAGAGTAGCTTTGTTAGTGCCAATTTTGTAACTTGCTGCTGTAGTTTCTCAACTGATTCCAAGCGCGATCACGCTGTTTTTCAAATCCTGCTGCGATCGCAATAGAGCAAATTCCTGCTAGTAATCCTACTACCCATTTCAAGAAAGAATAAGTCGCGACCAAGATAATTAGCTGATATATAGCGGTTAAAATTAGTGTAATTGTTCCTGTGAACAAAAAAGCTCTAACTTTGAAACCTAATCCCATAAAAATCAAGCCAAAAGCGATCGCGCCAGTCATAATTCCTAGTTGTTCAAACAGCGCAACTATACAGATAATGCTGCTGCCGACAAGACGCAAATAGTGACGTTGTTGGCGATGAGATTGATAGTAAGGATCGTATTGGGCAATATATAAAATTGATAGGCTGATGATCCCCGCTACCCAAATAAATTCAGTATTGTATTGCCAAACTAGTCTAATTATTCCCCAGTTGAGAAATCCTAGGCTGATGTAACTCCAGCGGATATTTCTTTGCCAGGAAGCAATGCGGAGATAAAACAGGGCAGTAACCAGCAGGCTAAGAAAAGATATATCTTCTGCCATTACCAACGCCATTAGCGCAGGCATAATAAGAGCAGTGCGTCGCCAGGGAGTGGCTCGCCAGCCAAAGTTTTGCCAGGGTATTTGATAAATTAAGAAAGCGACGGCGCAGGTAAAGATAACTCGCCAAGGATCGAAAAGGCTTAATCTACTGATAATGAGACGACTATAAACTAAGGTGGCAGCAATTTCGACTAACCCGATATATACCCACCAGTCTTTAGCCTCAGATGGATCTACCTGACGATCTTTACCCTGAATTACAGCATAAGCACCCAAACAAAAGCTAGTAGCGATACTAACTACGGTAAGACGGGGAGTAACACTTTCGATCGCCACACTGGCAGCTAAAACTTTCAGCACACTACTAATCGCCCAGTGTAGATGAGCAATGAGAATAACTTTCGAGAGACGAAGATTGAAGAGAGTTGGATATTGGCGTTGACGATACCACCAGGCAACAAGACGATAGCTAAAGGCGATCGCTGCGGCAACTAAAGCTAAGATGGTTAAACCATCGGCAATATTATCCCCTGCCGAAGATTGCATCTGGTAAATTACTAATTCATAAATACCTAAAGAGATACCTGCAAAGCCGAGATAATTGAATACGGATTTGGTTTGATGATTATTTGGTTGTGTATTAATCAAAATAAAAGCTGTACCCAGACTCAACCATCCTGTATAGGGATTAAAAGTTGGAAGTCGCCAGATTAATCCCAAAGCAGCGTAAACCAGAGGTACATGAGCTAGATTTAATCTTGCCCAAGGAGAATTAGATTGAGCTAGCCTGTTTACTATACTCAAAGCGACTACTCCCAAAGCAATATTAGTCGTAGCCACAAGCAAATTGCTTTGCCCGAAAAGCGTGATTAACCCAACAACAAATAATCCCCATAACCAAGTCAGAGTGTATAAAACCAAATTATTAGGTTGCTGACGATAACGCCAAAAGATGGCACTAACCAGTAAACCAGTGGTTAACCAATACTGGAAATAAAGCCCAACATCAGGCAGATTCAGATAAATAATGCTAACAATAGCTATTTCCAACGTAATTAAAGCGATCGCCCAGTAGTCTACTGCGGTAATATATTTATTAATCAGTTTAAAGTTTCTAGCTTCTACCCCAACCCCTAATAATCCGTGAGCGCTACGTTGGGAAATATAGGAAAATTTAGGAATGTCGATCGCTCCTTGCAGATAAAGACGAAATTGATACAAACAGAGGATGCTTATCCCACCTATGGGCAATAAATTCCCCTGACTAATTAAATTGTTGCCAATTAAACTACTAAGCAGACTAGCCAGAAGACTTAAAATAAACCCTAAATGAATTATGGCAATGATCGTGCGGCGTAGATTAAAGGCGTTAAGCGTCATTAACCCCGTTGCTACCGCTAAACCAATAAATCTGGTTTCAGGCGAGCCAAATACTAATAATTGAGCCACGATCAAGGCAACACAGCTAATCATAGTTGCTAAGCGACGTTGTCTGATATTGCGGGTATTTTTGGCAACCAAGGTTAACATCCCAGGCGCAACTAACCAAACTAATCCCCAGCGAAAAGCATTAGGTGTCGAGGCTGCGATCTCTGCCAGAAAAGAAATATAGCCAGCCGCACTCAGTAACAAGCCAAAATGCCAACAGCTTTGCTTAAAGCCAGAAAAATGAGAGTTAGTTTTCATTCTGGGCTGTTTTATGTGGCGGATATGAATAAGCCACTCGATCGCCATGAAAGCAACTAAAATAATGCCCCAAAAGGGTTTACTTAAGTTGGGTAACATAAACGCGATCGCATTAATGATCGTAATTAACCCTAGTAGGTGAGTTAGATAAATCAAGCTACTTCTAACTGGCTGACGAAGATGAGCAACGTAACTTAAAGTAAGAGTGGAAAAAACTAAGTTAAGCGATCGCCAAGTAGGATTAGATAGACTGAGGCAGGTTAAAATAACGCCTAGAAGTAAAGTTAAATATTCGCTATGCAAAGCTAGCTGGAGTTTACGCTGACGATATAGCCAGCTAGCAATGAAGACAAATATTATTATATAAGGAAATAGAGTTACCCCCAACACAGACTCAGGAAAATATTCAGTTTTACTAACCGTAACGGCAAAAGTTAAAGCCTGGTTACGTAAGCTATTAGGAATTAATTCTTTGGAGATATAGAGCGTTTGTAAACCAATCAAGAAGATAGCGGTTAGATCTTGCTTACGCCAATACAGCCTTAGACGTTGGCTAAATAGATGAATTACCAAGGCACTGATGCTTACAGTTTGCCAAAAGAATAGCGGTGAATTAGTAATACCTGCGACAATCGATATTAACCAAGTTGCAGTAAATACAATAAGACTGAATATCTGACAGATTTTGCGCCAGAAGGCATCAGCAACCGCTGCTTCTTGTCGATCTAGGGAAATAACTACAGTTTTTTTTGCCTGAGTCAAATAAATCGTTGCCAAAAGCCAGGCTGATAAAGCGATCGCTAAACAATAATTAGGCACAAGATCGATATTATTTATTAATTTTCTGGCTAGCAGTAATGACCATGCTGCTAAGATAAATAATAAGTTGACCAGAGGATATTTCTGCTGAGGGAGTAAAAAACGATAGTGAATTAAGCAAATTGCTATCATCCCGCCATATATCGAAACCAATGACAAGAAGGGTATTTGCCAGCCGAGATGTAGATAGCTAAACGATAAAAGAAGTAAGAGAAAAAATATACTTCTGTCATTATTTTTTCGGAGAGGGGAAAGATAAACAGTCGCTGTTAAAATAATTGCAGCCAGCGCAATTACTAGCCAATCTATCGGGTTGTTGCCCAACCCTAAATGGTTAATCGCCCAAAAGTTAATTGGTATTAATAAAGAGGCGATCGCTCCTATTGTCTGAGAAGTTAATTTTAAATTATTCTGCCTACTCGTCCAAAAGCCAGTACCCCAAAACCCAATAGTATAAGCTAAAAGAATTAAATATTGCCCAACTTTGGGAAAGTTTTGCCATTGGCTAGCAGCCAAAACTCCTGAAGAAATAATAACTAAAAATATGCCTAAAAATAATAACCAGCGAATGCTTAATTCATCTAAAAATCCCTGGAGAATACGAGTCAATAAATTCGATAATTTAGCAGTTTTAACTAAAGCTTTTTCTTCCGTCTCTAAAATAGTTTTCTTCGGAGCGATAATAGGTTTAACTACTTCTATATCGGGTAAAGCGCAGCTTAAATGGTTACGACACAGCTTTTTTACTTGTTCCTGACTAATTAAGTTTAACTGTAACCACTGTTCTAAGCCATCTAGCAATTCTGGTTGGTTAGCTCTAATATATATCTCTATACTTAGCCAAGCATCATTGTGAGACTCAGACTGACAATTACTTCTCGTTTCGCTTGTTTCTGCTGAGAAGCGATCGCCCTGAAACTCATTATTAGGATTGGTATAATCGCCATTCGAGGACATAAGAAATTGGAAGTTGACTTACGCCTTATTTATATCTTAGCTTGTTTAAATTTGGCATAGTATAATAACGTAAAATATGTGCAATAAACAGTTATTATATTCTAAGTTAACTTGATTTAAACAGGCTATATTTCAAGTAAACTTACGCTTTTTAAAAAGAATAATCTGATTCAATCGAGATTATTTAATTCCAGTTAACTTCATTATCATGCTGTTGATTGTTCATCGAACTAGCAAAATACAACAGCTAATCTAAAATATGTATGTTTATTAATTATTTATAGCCTTGCCTAGCTGCAAAATGATTTAGATTAAATAACAATTAATGATTCTTGCCATCTTTTAGTCTCTCCATCAGTCTAAACCAGATCATCATGAAATAAACGTCTTATTTGTTTACAGTATCAAACAATTGATGCCGATTGAGAACGATCCCACCAAAAATTGCCGACAAAATACCTACACCAATAAAGCCCAAATCCCAAGCCAGCTGATGTACTCCTGGTTTGACGTGATGAATTTGTAGAAGATGATGACTCAAAATACCTTCGGTGATATTAAACATACCTGCGCCAATGCAAAAAGCACCAATAAAAGTTGCGGTGGACAAATCCACGTCATCTCTTCTTACCGCTAACCATAATACGATTAATCCAGCTAGAGTCATCAGCCAGTCTACAAGATGAAACAAACCATCGCCTAAAGTGTTTAATTCTAAACCAGCAACGGTATTACTACTTTCAACATTAGTAAACATATGATGCCATTGCAGTAGCTGATGAAAAACAATTCCATCAAAAAATCCAGCTTGTCCTAAACCCAACAATATTCCTGCAATAATTAAAGGCTGACGATTTAAGCGACCAATATTTTCTGATTTCATTTTTTAATAATAAATTATTAGAAATTATTAGAGCGAAAGTTAAGCTGTTTTTAATGATTTAAACTTTGGATTCAATCTTGTTATGTTGCTAAATACTGAGCTTTTTAAACTAATTTTTTAAATGTAATTCCAGAGAAGCAAAACTACTATCTGCAACTACTACTAGCTCTCGGCGAGGAAGCCATCGTTTGACCTGTAAAATCATTTGTGGTAATCGCTAAAATGCGATCGCACTCATCAAATACTTCATTTAACTATTAACTCATAAAAATATGCTCAAGCAATAGCTAAGCGATCGCCCTTGTGGTACTTCAGCCCGAAGGGGGTGGCAATATCTGCAACATAGATTATTACTTTCGTAGTGTACAAAGATCGAGATGAAGAAATGGGCATTCTAAGAGCAAGCTCTCAGTTAAAGACTTGTTTATGCTGCCTTCAATTTTTGAAACCTGTATTCCTAGAGAAGAAATACTAGCAGGAGAACTTTCTGTCGATCTCTTTGCTGCTAAATTGCGATCTGTGGTCGAAGGAAAAGCACCTCTGATATATCAAGATGCTGCGAGTTTCTTTGCTAATACCTTTGCCACAGATGGGATTAAAACTTTAATTAGAGAAGTATTTAGTAGGTTAACAGGCAAGTCATCAGGTTCTCCTGTCATTCGATTAGAGACTAGCTTTGGTGGAGGTAAAACTCATGATGAGATTGCATTATGGCATATTTGTAGAGAAGGGCGAAGAATTCAAGGCTTAGAAAGATTTGCCGAACTTAGTTTAATTCCCGATCGCCCTGTACAAGTAGCCGCCATAGACGGACGAGATTTAGATCCTGAAAATGGTATTAATCACAGCAATGGCATAATGACCAAAACCCTTTGGGGTGAGATTGCTTATCAAATTGGCGGGATACCAGGGTATCAGCTTTTAGCAGGAAGCGATCGCTCTGGCATTAGTCCTGGAACAGATGTTTTAGAACGGTTATTAGACGATCGCTCAACGGTAATCGTTTTAGATGAAATTGCTCGTTATCTTAGAGCAGCTAAAGCCAAACAGATAGGCAGAAGTGACTTGGCAGAACAGGTTGTGGCGTTTCTTTTTACTTTAATGGATTTGGCGGGAGCTTGTAATAATTTAGTCTTTGTCTATTCTTTGGCTTCAACTGCCGACACCTTTGCTGAAGAAACTACAGAATTACAAGAATTAATTCGTGCTTCTGCCAGACAGGAAAGAGTTTTAAGCCCTTCAACCGATGTAGAGGTTTACAACATTGTCAAACAACGCTTATTTAAGAGCGTTAGTGCGGTCGCAGCAGAGAAAGCAGCATCGGAATATTTAACTGCTTATCGCGCTAGTAGAGTCAATTTACCCGACGGTTGTGAAGATGTTCGTTACAGTCAGGCGATCGCCGAAAGTTATCCTTTTCATCCCGAACTATTTAATCTGTTAACCAAAAAAATTGCCTCGATACCTGAATTTCAAAAAACTAGAGGTGCATTAAGATTATTAGCTCAAGTAGTTAGGCATTTATGGAATAAAGAATATAGAAGTTCAGAAAACAAGAATGCCAGAATAAAGAATTCTGTAACTTCTGAACTCCTGAACTCCTCTGCAAATTCTTACTTTTGTCTAATTCATCCCCATCATATACCCGTAGGTTTAGATGAAGAAATAACTAACGATTTGACTTCGAGACTGCAACGCTCACAAATGCGCCCGCCAATTGGCGCAGATATTTATAATCCTAATGGTAGAGAAGCTTATGCTCATATCCACGATGAGGAATGGATTGCAGGCGATAAACCGCCTTTTTCTAGTTGGGTAGCGCGGACTATCTTTTTACATTCTCTAACTCAGGGGATTTCTTCTGGTATCAAGAGAGTAGAATTGAATCTGTCACTACTAACTCCTGGGTTAGAAGTTAGTTTTGTCGATCGCGCTTTAGAAAGATTGACAGCAGTAGCTTGGTATCTCGATTACGATCCGATTACTTCGGAGTCTCGCTTTAAAGAAGAACCATCGATTAATAAGATTGTTACCGAAGAAAAAGAACAAGTAGGGCGCAGTGAAGCTAAAGACGATTTGCGATCGCGTCTACAGAGTATTTTTGCCAAGAAAATATTTGAGCCGATTTTCTCTGCTGAAAGTTCTGGAGATGTGGATGATGTTGCCGATACTGTTGCTCTTGGTTTTATTGATTTTGATGAAGCTAAGATCGTCAACTCTACCGATAGTCCACCCAATATTGTCGAGCAGATTTTTAACAATACAGGAGAATCTGGCAAATTTCGTCTTTATCGCAATCGTTTACTGTTTTTAGTTGCCAATCAACAGGAAATCGAACGCGCTATTGATAAAGCTAGAGAATATAAAGCAATTAAGAATATTATCCACAATCAAACCCGCTTAGAAGATTTATCTGAAAGTCAGCAAAAACAATTAAGAGAAAAAGAAGGAGCAAAAGATTTAGACGTTAGGGTGTCTCTGACTAATGCCTATCGCCATCTATTTTATCCCACCAAGGATGAAGTCAAAGCCCCCAGTGGTTTGATGCACTATGTTTTACCCGCTCAAGATTCGGGTGCAGTCAAGGGCAAAAATAATCAGCAAGATATTATTCTCAAAGCTCTCAAGGACTGTGAAAAGATCCGTCCTGAAGGTTCTAAGCCTTTTGCCCCTGTTTATATTTTGCAGAAAGTCTGGAGTAAAGGTTTAGACCACTGGACGACCAAAGCTTTAAAGGATGCTTTTGCTAAAGATTTAAACCTCAATATTTTGCTGGACGCTGAAATTGCCTTGCTGCGAGATACCATTCGCCAAGGATTACAAGATGGTGATTGGGATCTAAAAGTAGAGCGGGCATCTTGCCCGTTAGTTTATATTAAGAGCGAGCAAGATGCTCGCACCCCAATACCTGAAACAATTGAATTTAGCGATCGCTTTATCTTATATCGTCGTGGAATTCTTCAACCTCCCGAACCTAGAGTAATTGAACTAAATGCTCAGGTAATGCCTTCTACAGAGACAGAAAAACCCGTGCGAGTGCGTTGGAAAGCTAAGGGAGCCTTGAAAACTAGTCTCTATCACAATGGAACTTTAATACCCGAAGAGTTTCGTCCTTCCGATGAATACGAGACCACAATTACTAATACAACAATATTTAAAGTTATTGCTGATTATGGCAACGGGGAGACAGCAGAACAACAAACTCAAGCTGTTATTTCCCAAAATGGAAACAGTGATAGAGAAAAAGACGGTTCAGTCTATAACCTTAGCGAGCAAGATGCTCGTACTGCTAATTTATTTGATTATCAATCCCCTGTTATCGAACTTGATGGCACTGTAAATAAAGTTTTTACAGGCTTAATCGATCTCTGTGGCGATCGCAAAGTTCAAGAAATTGAGTCTCTAGAAATATCGGTAGATAAATTGCTTGACTACCGTAAATTGGGAACGGCGATCCCTTTATTAAGTCGTTTCCCGCTCAGAATCGACCAAACTGCAACTATTCAAACAGGCGATGACCAATTTGTGCGCTTGGAATATCAAGGACAAATGAAAGGATTTCAAAGCTTTTTTCACACAATTAACGGATTACTCAATAGTCCTGAAGCTCAAGCTGAGGTAAATCTGAAATTAATCATTGATTTTGAGCCTGGTATTTCTCCTCAAGGTAAAGAGTTAAACGATATTCAGCAAGCACTTAAACGGAATGCAGCAGACCGAATTAATTTAACAGCAAAAGTCAAGTTTTGAGAAGTTACAGAAGTTCAGGAGTTCAGAATTATGAGAGAACCAGCGAAAAGTTTTCAGGATTTAATTGTTTGGCAAAAAGCTCATCAGTTTGTATTAAAAGCATATCTTTTTAGTAGTAGTTTTCCAAAATCAGAAACTTATGGCTTAATATCTCAATTTAGAAGAGCGGCTGTTTCTATCGCTGCAAATATTGCAGAAGGTTTTAAGAAAAAAGGTAAAGCCGATAAGTTACGTTTTCTCAATATTTCACAAGGTTCTTTAGAAGAATGTCGTTACTATCTCATTCTTTCTAAAGATTTAAACTACGGTGATACTTCAACTTTAGTCCCTCTACTTGAAGAAGTTAGTCGATTACTAATCAGTTATTCAAAAGTAATTGTACAACAGATGAAAGAAAATCACTAACAATTAATTCTTTATTCATAATTCTGAACTTCTTTATTCTTTATTCTTAAAAAAAATGCAGGAATTTCAATTACGAGTAATACCTACAGATAATAATAATTTTGTATTGGAACTATATCAGAAATGTTGAATGATAAGAAAAAAGGTAATAAAAGGGCTGAGATAATAGTAAAATCAACCTAATTTATCACCTCTAAATATCTATCAATGTTTGTATCAAATTTCCCTCGAACAA
>JBHJNW010000091.1:0-23816 GCA_050330395.1 Pleurocapsa sp. | reverse complement strand
CTCAATGACTCAAGGTTTTGGTAAAACGCCTCTCAAAAGTCAAAAAAACTGTCAATCCTCGTTACTAAAATCGGCTACTAATTGCGAACTATTACATCAACAATTAGCAGAGCATCTTGCAGAGTTAGCTAATTTTGGTGAGATTGAATCAATTGAAGGTCAAGAAGTTCGGTTTCTCGTCCCCAGAGAAAAATTAACCCCTACTATTTCTCGCATCTTGGCACAGTTACCCATCCAAGACTTAAGCGTTAGCGAGATCCGCCTATTGAAGAAATTATTGGTCGTCTATTTCAAACAGGACAAGCATCTTAGGCTACTTTAGCTCTTAGCTACCTTAACTTTCGTTGATTAATTCTCATTCCTAAGTATCAATGGCAATCGCCTATCTTCGTCTACGAGGGAGCTAACATAATTTAATTAAGTTTTTGGTCAAATTAGCCAACAAACAGGAACTTATCTCCTCGAAATCAATTCCCAATAAGTAGTAATCTTGCTAGTACTAGTTATTGTTATTAATGATGTTTAAAGTTAACTTTACTTTACTTAAACCAAATAAACTATATGTTCGTCTTTTGACTAGTAGTGCATTAGCATTAGTCAGCTTAATGGGAGGGTTAGTTCCTGAAATATCAACCTCTTCTGGTGTCAATCAAACTTCTTTACCAACTGTCTCTTTATCTACAGATGCCCATGGACAACAGGTTACCCCCGAAGAAACCGAAAATTATGCCAAAGCAGGTTATCAAGTAGAGCTACTGAGAAGAAAGGTGTATCAAGAAATTAAAAACCTAATTAATGAACCACCGCCCAACATAGTTTGCGATCAACAAGACACCCTCAATAACCTCAAGCCACAAGTTCGTGAAATCGCTAATCGTTATTGCAATCAATCTCAGCAAATTGTTCAACAAAACAACCTCACAATTAATCGTTTTAATCAATTAAAAGCTGACTATGATCGTCGAGATAGTTTTTATCAACAGGTACAAAGTATTTTGCTCAGGTTACAAAACTAACAAGCTACAAACAGTATTATTACGAGCTTCACACCTTTTTTGAACGAGCGCGCTTGTCGGCTAAATTAGCAACTCCCAAAAATGGCCCTAGCTTTGACGATCAAAACATCGTAAACTAGGGTCGTTTAATTGAGGTCTATAGATATATGCCTATCTTAAATCTTTGTAAAGAAACGTGTGCGTTCGCCCTGGATTTAGTCAGTAGCAATGATATCATCTTCTGGTTCGACTAACCGTATTAACTTTTGCTTCAGCTGAGTGTCAAATACTTCCCACTTCAGCTTGGTAAATTCAGAATTATCATTAAAGCCGTTTAAGAAACCAACAGGAATTTCAAACCCTCCAGCCATATAACGACCACCACCAAAGAATCTTCCTTGAGCATCTTTACCCAGCGTTTCTTTGATAAATTCGTCGGGATCGAGAGTTAGTTTAGTAGTTCGTAGCGAACCAATGACTAATTCTTTATCGTCATCTTCATTGTGGACAATGCCATATACCACTGCGGTATGGATATCTTCTTCAGTTACCAAGAAATCCGCTGCTTGGGGAATAGCATCTCGGTCGTCATAGCGTAAATAGCCTACGCCAGAGATGGAAAAGTTCTTTTTAATGATGCGGTTTCTCAATGCCCGTTCGATGACGTTCATCACCCGACGCGATCGCGCCGACTGTAATACCGCATTTAAAAGCTGAGAATCATAGAAACGACTCAAGTAAGCCGCAGCCATAAAGTCCTCTTCTTTTGCCTGCATTAGGCGATTGGTATCAGAACGCAAACCGTGCATTAAAGCTGTGGCGCACCTAACATGATTTTCATTACTGGTATCAAACTCCAGCATTCCTGACTGAATATACTGGGTTAAGATTGTCGCTGTTGCTCTAGTTTGGGGGCGTAGATCGATAAATTCTGCTCCTAAATCAGCTTGTTTACTATGATGATCGATCGCTACGATTAGGGGTATACCAGCCGATTGCACAACTGAATAAAGTTGACTGTTGGTTCCCTGACTATCGACCAAAACGCAACCTTGATAGACTGATAAATCCTGGTCTTGTAGGGCAGTATCAACGAACCTGGTGGCAGGCAAGGCTGTTAGTCTAACTAAGGTAATATTTTCTTGATGAGACAAAGTACCACCATAGACGATATCACAGCTAATATCGTAGTTGGCAGCAATTAGTTGATAAGCCCAAGCACTGGATAAGGCATCAGGATCGGGAAAATCCTGAATGACGATAATTTGTTTTTCTCCTCGATGCTGCTCTAAAGTTATGCCTAGCTGATGGACTATTTTAGCCAAATCATCATCTTTTTGAGTTTCCGCGCTAAATTTGTTGTCAATAGCTTCTAGTTGTTTTTTAGAGTTAGAGTTAGAGTTAGTTTTTTTGTTGGCAAGGCGACGTTCTAGAGAAGTGTTAAGGTTTGACGACATACGATAACGTTATTGGTAATTTTCAAATTACCGAGTGAGAGAGTAAATATAATATCGATTTTTTTATTCAGAGTTTAGAGTCTATCATTAACTAATTATTTTCTGTGACTGTCTAGAGAATTAAATCCCGATGACGTATTTTTTCCATTCTTGGTTAGAGTTGCCCTGAGTATACTTGACCAATTCAAAATGTAAGCTACTATAGGGACGGCGAGGTTTAGTTTGGAGAGTCATCTCTGACTCTTTGGGGGTGCGGTTACCTTTTTTCACATTGCACCTGACGCAAGCTGCCACTAGATTTTCCCAAGTGTCACCGCCGCCTCGCGATCGCGGTACAACGTGATCGATCGTTAACTGGTCGCCTTTTGCTTTACAATATTGACAAGTATTAGCATCTCTTTCTAATACATTGCGACGGGTCAAAGGAATTTCTTTATAGGGAACTCTGACATAATATCTTAGACGAATTACCGTTGGTAGGGGGAAATCACTATAGACAATTTGACCCCGATGTTCGAGTTGTTCTGCTTTACCTTTGATCAGTAATACCACTGCTCTACGCCAACTAGTGATATTAAGCGGTTCATAGGAAGCATTCAATACTAAAACTTTACCCATAGTAAAGACTGATATGATTTACCTGAGATGGTAACACAGGGGAACTAATTGATGTAACTTGAGCAAGATTGATTAAGCTGGTCGTTTACCATAAGAGCAATATCTGGGCAGTATTCTTGACCTTATTTATTTCTGGACTAGAATTTGTAAATCATCTTACTTAAGTTGGAACAGAAAATAAATTTAGCTATGGTGGGTTGGCAACAGCAAATAAATTTGGCGCAGAAACATCAAGATGATTTATCTTTTTTGGTAAGTCGTCAGCGCGCCTGGATAGAAATAGATTTAACTGCCTTGGCTCATAATGTCAAAACTCTCAAAGGTTATCTCGCGCCTCAGACCAAATTGATGGCGGTAATTAAAGCCGATGCTTATGGTCATGGTGCAGTTACTGTTGCTCAAACCGCCTTAGCTAATGGCACTGACTGTTTAGCAATCGCCACCTTGGGCGAGGGGGTAGAATTACGCCAAGCAGGAATAACCAGTCCTATTTTAATTTTAGGTGCAATCAACGCTGTAGAAGATATCAAAGCTGTAGTAGCCTGGCAATTAGAACCGACGATTGGTAATTTAGAGCAGGCATTAGCTTTTGATGCTACCTTAGCCATGGTAGGGAAGTCGCTTCCTGTACATCTTAAGTTAGATACGGGAATGTCTCGTTTGGGAACTAACTGGCAAGATGCGACTTCCTTGGTGCAGCTAGTTCGTACTCGCGCTCATTTAAAGATTGCTAGTATTTATTCTCATTTTTCGACTGCCGACGAGAGCGATCGCACGATCATGAACCTACAGCATCAACGCTTCAACCAGGCGATCGCTAAGATAAAAACTACTGGTTTTGTTCCGCCACAGCTACATTTAGCCAATTCCGCCGCCACCTTAAGCGATCGCGCCTGTCACTATGATATGGTAAGAGTCGGACTGGCTCTTTATGGTCTATATCCTGCCACCCATCTGCATCAGGCGATCGCTCTCCAGCCTGTTTTGCAGGTCAAAGCCAAAATTACGCAAGTAAAAACTATTCTCGCAGGAGAAGGAGTCAGCTATGGTCGTCAGTTTATTGCCCCTAGAGACACCAAAGTTGCGGTAGTTGGTATCGGTTATGCAGATGGTGTTCCCCGCAATTTATCAAATCGTTTACAGGCGATCGTCCGTGGTCAGTTAGTCCCCCAGATTGGTGCGATTACGATGGATCAGCTAATGCTTCAAGTAGATTCTCTGAGGGGTCTAAAGCCAGGTGAGGTTGTCACTCTTATCGGTCAACAAAATAATCTCAGCATTACCGCCGATGATTGGGCAAATAAACTTGATACGATCTCTTGGGAAATTCTCTGTGGGTTTAAGCATCGACTACCGAGGATCTTTAACTAGCTAAAAGTCTTTCAACGTAACGCCTAGGGCTTAATTAGTAGCTCGGCGGACTCTCGTTCGTTTTGATCTTGTAAAATTGCTTGGTGTAAGTCGTTTTCGGTTTCTAACAGCCGCTTAGTCTCGGCGTACATCTCTTGATGGAATACTTCATGTCTGGCTTTCCCCAAAGATTTGGCACGATACATTGCCAGATCTGCGTTTCTTAAAATTTCGGCACTGTCTTGATATTTAAGTACCTAAACAAAATTAATTACACACTTGACTTGTTCTTTTCCCTTTCCCCAATCTCAACTAGGAAACTAATTTTGCACAACTACTTATAGTCAGCCACCACAATACCGATGCTGGCACTGGTAAAAACAGTATGACCTTGCAAAGAAAAAGGTGCGGCAAGCTGTTCTTTAATTCTTTGCGCGATCGCGATCTTCGGGATGAATTAGCACTCAAAAAGATCACGGGAATGTTTTGGGTTATCTCATTGGGTTTGAGCTGTTCACAGACTTGATAGCCGTCTAAGCCTGGCATCACAACATCTAGGAGAATTAAATCGGGAATAACCGTATTGGCGGCGATCGCCAATTAGCTGGCATAACAGACAGGCTTTCTCTTGTTAATTCTTCTAGCAACAATTCTTGTCTTAGCGGCACATCTGAAATAATACTGTTTGACTAACCCAACTCTTAAATATTGCCTATTTTCAGCTTATTCCGCAACAGGTCTATTCGCAATTATTGATTTCAACAGCACCCCAACTAACAATTTAGCCTAGATTCTTCTGATTCCGACTCCAAAAAATTGGATGGTTGCATTGTATTCATCATTTTTCAGTCACATTTGAGTCACATTTGTTGCCAATACTAAAAAAACTGTTGAATATTCTATAATACGGGCAATTAAGTAGGAATGTCATTGACTAACCAGTTGACAAGCATTCTTATAATATTCTGAGCTGGAAACAATTAGCAGGGAGGTTTCAGATGCAACGTCTATTAATGAAAAGTCCTGTGGCAATAGCAATTTTCTGGATAGGTGTCTATCTAGCAATTACGTTGCTACCGCTGCTGGTACTGCTATTTTATGCTCCTCCAGAAGGCAGGGGCTTTTGGACTGAGTTATCGGTAGCTCTTGGTTTTATTGGGCTGGCGATGATGGCACTCCAGTTTGCTTTAACTGCCCGAATTAATCGTGTGGAAGCTTCTTATGGAGTAGATATTATCCTTCAGTTTCATCGCTATACATCGATAGTTGCGTTTGGTTTAATCTTGGTTCATCCCTTAATTTTGTTTGTCACCGAACCAGAAACTTTGCAGCTGTTAAATATACTGGAAGCTCCCTGGCGGGCTAGATTTGCTGTAGCATCAACTACAGCCTTAATTGTCTTGGTGGTTACTTCAATTTGGCGTCAGCCTTTGAAGATCCCTTATGAACCTTGGCGCATTCTGCACGGGATTTTAGCGATAGTGATCCTTGCTTTCGGATTAGCTCATGCTTTCGGGGTCAGTTACTACCTGAGTTTGTTTTGGAAAAGCGTTTTATGGGGTGCGATCGCTCTGTCTGCCCTGTGGCTGCTGATTTATGTACGGCTGATCAAACCTTGGTTTATGACCAAAAAGCTTTATTTAGTAGAAGAAGTTATCCCTCAACGGGGTGATGTCTGGACGTTGGCATTGCGATCGCGCGGTCATGAGGGGATGCACTTTGAACCAGGTCAATTTGCTTGGATTACTGTTGATATTTCTCCCTTTCGGATGCGGGAACATCCTTTTTCAATGTCTTCTAGTGCGGTAAATTCCGAACGCTTGGAGTTTAGCATCAAGGCTTTGGGAGATTTTACTAACCAAATCAAAGATCTTAAACCAGGCACGAAAGCTTATCTCGACGGACCTTATGGCGTATTTACTAGCGATCGCTATTGGGACTCGGCGGGATTTGTGCTGATTGCGGGTGGGATTGGCATTACGCCGATGATGAGTATGCTGGTGACTGCTGTCGAACGTCATGATGACCGACCTTTTCTCTTGATTTATGGCAGCAAAACCTGGTCTGATGTAACTTTTCGCGAAGAACTAGAAGAACTTAGATCCCAGCTAGACTTAACTATCATTCACGTATTAAGAGAACCACCAGAAGACTGGCAGGGAGAAACAGGCTATGTTGATCGCGAACTACTAGAAAAGTACATACCCTTGCACCGAGGTAGCCGTCAATACTTTATCTGTGCTGCTCCTGTGATGATGGATGCGGTAGAAGCTGCCCTGTTTGACTTAGAAGTCCCCGTCACGAACGTTCACATGGAACATTTTAATCTAGTTTAACTAAAAAATATGCGCTATAGCATCATGCTGCAAATGGTGGGAATTATTACTTTGATTCTCGTTGGTACGGCAGGCTTATTTGCCTGGTTGCAAAACCGCGACATTCCCTCCACCGAATTGGAAACCAAACGCTCGGGTAACCATTACTCATCAATTCAATAAAGATATTACAGATATTATGTTAGTTGAAAATGATTTAGCCGATGAACTATTGAGCGATGCTTGGCAACAACTGGAAAATTCGATTATTTACTACCAAAATCGTCCAGTTGGTACGGTAGCTGCTCAAGATTCGTCAGTAGAAGCTCTTAACTATGATCAATGCTTTATCCGCGATTTTGTGCCTTCAGCATTAGCGTTTTTGATGGCGGGAAAAACAGAGATCGTCCGTAACTTTTTGACAGAAACTTTAGCTCTTCAAAGCCATGAACCGCAGATGGACTCCTTTAAGCCAGGGCCAGGATTGATGCCAGCCAGCTTTAAAGTTGAGTCGCAAGATGGTCAAGAATATCTTACTGCCGATTTTGGCGAAAGTGCGATCGCCAGAGTTCCCCCTGTCGATTCTTGTTTATGGTGGATCTTGTTGCTGCGAGCTTATGTTAAAACAACCGAAGATTTAGCTTTGGCTCATCAGCCTGAATTTCAAGAAGGCATTAGAGCGATTTTAAATATGTGTTTGGTGCATCGTTTTGCCATGTACCCAACCATGTTAGTTCCTGATGGGGCATTTATGATTGACCGACGGATGGGTGTTTATGAACATCCGTTAGAAATTCAAGTTTTATTTTACGCTACTTTACGAGCAGCCAAGGAACTGTTGCTGACTGATGAATGCAATCAACCATGCTTAAGTAACATTAACCGCCGCCTAGAAACCCTGACTTATCACGTGCGGGAATATTACTGGATTGACCTCCAACGACTCAATGAAATCTATCGCTTCCAAGGGGATGAATTTGGTAAGGAAGTTGCCAATCGGTTTAATATTTATCCTGCATCTATCCCGAACTGGTTGATTCAATGGCTGCCAGAAACAGGAGGATATTTAGCAGGTAACTTGGGACCAGGACGCATGGATTTTCGCTTCTTTGCCGCGGGTAACTTACTAGCAATTATTACTTCTTTAGCTAGTGAAGCCGAATCTCAAAGCATTATGGATTTAATCGAGCAACGCTGGCAGGATTTGGTGGGCAATATGCCAATGAAAATCTGCTTTCCTGCGGTAGAAGGGGAAGAATGGCGGGTAGTGACGGGAGCAGATCCTAAAAATATCCCCTGGTCTTATCACAATGGTGGTAACTGGCCAATGTTGCTGTGGCTGTTGGTTGCAGCAGCGCAAAAAACAGGACGGATTGAACTGGCTAACTCTGCTATAGAACTAGCTCAAAGTCGTTTGGCTCAAGATGAATGGCCAGAATATTATGACGGTAAATGTGGTCGCTTGATTGGTAAAGAAGCGAGAAAATATCAAACCTGGACTTTTGCTGGATTATTGGTAGCGCGACAGTTAATAGACAATCCCTCCCAGCTAAAGTTAATCGATTTTGAGCAAAACTAAAAGAATTATTTCGCGTATGTCATTATCAATAAGCGATCGCCAAACAAGCTCCAAAAGTAACTGCTTAAATAAGCTGATAGCAATTATTGTCTTAATTAATTATGGTCTAGTGCTGTTTAACCTGACTTATCTTCCTGTTCGTAATTTTTACTGGCAGATTTTTCCTTCTGTGACCCAGCTATACGATCCAATTAAGGCAATTGAACCTCATCGCGAAACCCAAAGTTATCTTGAGCGCGTTGATCAACTTCAAACCCAAATCGAACAGACAGGATTATCATCGCCTCAAAGCGCAGCTTTATTAAATGAACTGCAAATTTTAAGCTACCGATTAATCGAAGATAATCCCTTTAAATCGGGCGATCGCAGCAGAATTTTAGCCAAAATTGCCAATGAGATGAGAATTCGCGTGGGAGAAGAATCTGCACGGGATGCTTTGACTATTTTTTGGAGTCAGGATTATCTTAAGCAAGCAGGTTGGCAACAGGAATTAAACTTTTTTAATACAGAACTCAAACCACTAATTGAAACAAATTATTATCGAGACATCGATCGCTTTGGGCGATTTATCGATTACTTTTGGTTAATCGATTTGCCTTTTGTGATTTTATTTGCTTTAGATATTATTATTCGGACCTATCGCATCAGCAGTCGTAATCCTCAACTGAATTGGTTAGAAGCAATTTTGCGACGCTGGTACGATTGGTTTTTACTGTTACCTATCGCTCGTTGGCTGCGCATTATTCCCGTAATCATTCGTCTCTATCAAGCCAAGTTATTAAACTTAGAACCCGTACGTCAGCAACTCAACTATGACTTTGCCCTTAGTTTTGCCGAAGAACTGATCGAATTGGTAGGCATTCAAGTAATTGATCAGATGCAGGATTATGTCAAACAAGGAGAACTAGCACGTTGGCTATTTCATCCCGACTCTCGTGACCCCTATATTCAACTGAATAATCGCAACGAAGCCAAAGCGATCGCCAATCGTCTAGTTAATGTTAGCGTCCATGACGTTTTGCCTCAAATCCAAAGCGATCTCGAAGCACTAATACACCACAATTTAGCTGCTACTTTTGAGCAACTTGCTGTCTATCAACAACTAAAAAATTTGCCTGGCTTGAGTCATTTACCAACACAATTAACCGAACAACTGGCACGCAATCTGTCTCAAACAGCCTGTAAAACGGCGATTCAAGCTTTAGAAGACCCAGAAGGAACGCAGTTAAGCAAACGTTTATTTGCTCGCTTCGGCGATGTTTTAGAAACTGAACTGCAAAAAAAACATAATCTCGATGAATTAGAAGCTTTATTGGTAGATTTACTCGAAGAAATCAAGCTAAATTATGTCCGAAAAATATCAGAGGGAGAAATGATCAATATTGTTGAAGAAGCAGATCGACTGCACAGATCGCTCCGCCAATAGTCATCAAAAGTCAACAGCGTAGTTTATGTAGATCGAGAACAAGCTGAAGCGATCGCCCGTCGGGTTTTTCAGGCAGCAACGACAATTATCGCGGTTTCCCGCGAAATCAAGGATTATGTGAGTCAATATGTGACCGATACCGAGAAAATTCAGGTAATTCCCAACGGGGTTAATCCGCAACGTTTTACCACCTGCGTGTCGCAAAAGCGAAGTGGAAAGCAGAAGATCTTGAATACATAGAAACTTGTTTGAATCTAAGTAGCGATCGCTTACGAAGAATACTCAAAAAAAAAAGATATCGTTGGTGCGTGTCGTCCTTTAGGACTAGCTAAGCGATCGCCCTTGTGGTACTTGTGCGTAGCGCTATATCTCCTAACCCTTCCCCGACTAGAGATAAGCCCGTCACCAAGATCGTCATTGCCAAACCAGGAAAAGTAGCTGACCACCAAATCCCTATAGGCAAAGCATCTAAAGCTAAACGCAGATCGTGACCCCATTCTGGTACTTCAGGAGGTAATCCTAATCCCAGAAAACCTAAACCACCAAGAATTAAAATTGCATCCGCGGCATTGAGAGTAAATAAGACAGGAACACTCTGAATGACGTTAAAAAACAAATAGCGGGATAATATTCTACTAGTAGGTGCGCCCATCGCCTGGGCTGCTTCAATAAATAATTCTGTTTTGACGCTAGTCGTATGGTTGCGAACTATGCGATAGTACTGGGGAACATAAGCAATACTAAGAGCTAAAGCTGCATTAAAAACTCCCTGACCTACCACAAAAGCTAAAGTTATAGACAATAATAATCCAGGCAAAGTATAGATTGTATCCATAAAGAAAATCAAAACTTTGTCAATTTTACCGCCTAGGTAACCACTAACTAAACCTAAAGGAACTCCTAAAATTAAACTGATAGTAGTTGCCAAGACAACGACTTGTAAAGCAGCTTGGCTGCCAAAGAGAGTACGAGAAAAAACGTCGTATCCTTGGCGAGTTGTGCCAAACCAATAATCTGCCCCTGGTGCTTCATGAATCGGATTAGCTAAAGCTTCGGTTGGATCTTGCAGCCAGCCAATATTTTGGAGAGTGGGGGCAAGTATGGCGATCGCCACAAAACTAATCGTGATGATCAAGCCAATCATAGTTAGGCTTTGAGATAAGGTAAGCTGAAATCGACGAGGTAACTTAATGCTGGTAATCATATAGTCATAACTGATTATGGGGCAACTGACTCAATCTGCTCGGCATTATAGCTAAATATTAGACGTTGCTGATCTAAAGTAATGAACACAAAAATATTACTGTTCGTAGTTAAAAGCTATTAGCTATCAGCTTTTAGCTTTTTCGCCAAAATTAAATCCAAGCGATCGCTAATTTTTCCCTGCCAGCCTGGTTCAATAATATTGGTACCTGTGGGTTCGGTAATAATTGCTGGAGAATTGACGATATCTCCTGGCTGTAAGGTTTCTCTTTGGTAGACAGGAGTATCGTGCCAAGTATTGGCGGTATAAATTTTAACTGTGGTAACTGCTTGTGGAGGCTCAACGTTTTGGCGAGGAATAGTCTGAGATTTAGGAGTATAGGTAGGACAAATTAACTCGATAGAAATAGTTTCCACGATTAAATCTTGCTCTGTTACTACAAAGCCATAGCGTTGTTGATATTCTTGTTCAAACTGCGATCGCATTGCTTCTAGGCTGGCAAAATCGACAATTAAACTAGAGTCCGTACCGATGTATTTGAGATGAACTTTCTCTAGGATAATTATCTCTTGACTATCCTCTTGCTGCTGGGCTAAGTCGGCTTTAGCTATAGTCGCTAATTCCTGAAAAGCCGCGCCTAGGCTAATTAATACCTCTGGCTGCAATTGGACTTCCAGCGACTTTTCTTTGATAATTCTCAGATCGGCCAAACCTATGCCATAAGCGGATAAAACCCCCGCATAGGGATGAATAAAAATTTGCTTAATACCTAGTACATCAGCAATTAGACAGGCGTGTTGTCCTCCAGCACCGCCAAAACAGCAGAGGGTATAGGTACTAACGTCATAGCCTTTTTGTAAAGATATTTTTTTGATGGCATTTGCCATATTATCTACAGCGATCGCTAAAAAACCAGAGGCTATTTGTTCTACACTTCTGCCGTCTTGAATTTGGTTAGCTAAAGTTTGAAATTTTTGCTCGACGATGGTTCGATCCAAAGGGGCATCTCCATTAACGCCAAAAACTTTAGGGAAAAACTCAGGCTGTAGTTTACCAATCATCACATTACAGTCTGTGACAGTTAAATCACCACCTCTACCATAAGCAGCCGCACCAGGATTAGCCCCCGCTGAATCTGGACCAACGCGATATCGGCTACCATCAAAGTGTAAAATTGAGCCTCCTCCCGCAGCTACGGTATGAATCGCCATCATCGGCGATCGCAATCTAACTCCTGCCACCTCAGTTTCAAAACTGCGTTCATATTCCCCTGCATAGTGACTTACATCAGTGGATGTCCCGCCCATATCAAAGCCGATAATTTTATCAAAGCCAGCCAGAGAACAGGTTTTGACCGCACCGACCATGCCTCCCGCCGGCCCAGAAAGAATGCTGTCTTTGCCTTTGAACAAGTTTGCATCTACTAGTCCCCCATTAGACTGCATAAACATCAGTTTGGTTGATGTTTCCCTCTGCTGTTGGCGAGCAAATAAATTTTTAGTAAACTGTTCGACATAGCGACGCAAAATAGGCGAAAGATAAGCATCGACTACGGTGGTATCTCCACGACTGATGAATTTAATCAATGGACTTACCTGATGAGAAATAGATATCTGGGTAAAACCAATTTTGCGCGCAATCTCCCCTACCTGTAGTTCGTGTTGTGGGTAACGATAACTATGCATTAGCACTATGGCACAACTGCGTATTCCCGAATCGTATGCAGCCTGTAAAGCTTGCCTAGTTTGAGCTATATCTAAGCGAATAAGTTCGTTGCCTTGAGCATCATAGCGTTCTGTAACTTCTACTACCTGTTCGTAAAGCATTTCAGGCAGAATTATTTCTAAAGCGAAAATATCGGGACGATTTTGATAACCAATCCGCAGGGCATCTTTAAATCCTTTGGTAATAGCTAAGACAACGCGATCGCCTTTTCTCTCTAGTAGGGCGTTGGTAGCTACCGTTGTCCCCATTTTAATTACTTCAACTTCTTCGGCAGGAATGGGTTGGTTTTGGTCAATTCCCATGACATCTTTGATTCCCTGAAGTGGAGCATCATTATACTGTTCAGGATTTTCTGACAGCAATTTATGGACAATCATTTCGCCTGTAGGTGTTTGGGCGATAACATCGGTAAATGTGCCACCGCGATCAATCCAAAATTGCCAACGTGGAGAAGCCATCATGCAGATTAATTAAATAAAATTAGTATTAATCTTAAAGTCTGATGGCAATTGAGCGAAAAACTGCTATTAATTTAAATAAATACCTAATTAAAGATTAAGGAAGAGAAAATATGCCTCTGACTCTTTCAGGAGAACAGCAACAGCTTTTTGATCGTAGCTTGGAAACTATTCAACAAGTTGAAGGTCTTTTTATAGAGGCAAAAGTACTTTTTCCTGACTTTAATCCTGATACAGAAGTACTCAAGCAACAGTTAGCCAATCCCTTTTCTATTTTTATCTGCGGTGAGTTTAATGCAGGAAAGTCTAGTTTGCTCAATCAGCTGAACAATCAAGAAATTGCCAAGGTAGGATTTTTGCCCACCACGCAGGAAATTAATTCTTATAACCCAGAAGGTTTTGGTGGTCTGGCATTTATCGATAGTCCAGGAACTAACTCCATTATTGAGCAACATCAAGAGTTAACCGAAAACTATCTCCAGCAAGCAGATATTATTTTATTTGTTACTTCTGTAGAGCGTCCTTTGAGTAAATCAGAGCAAGATTTCTTAACTCTAGTTGATCGCACCTGGGCGCGTAAGATTATCGTGGCAATTAACAAAATAGATCTAGTTGAACAAGATGAAGCAAAGCAAATTCGTGAATATGTCAGTGAAGGATTGAAAGAAATCCTGGCACAAATGCCTCCCGTATTTGCTATATCTGCTAAAACAAGTGCGGGAATTGATGAATTAAAAAGTTTTTTGCTGGCATTTTTGGCAGAAGGAGAAAAAGTCAAACTTAAGCTACGAGGGCCACAAAACTCTTTGCTGGTTTACTTGGAACAATTAGAAAAGCAAAATGAGTCGATTAAAGCTAAATTACAGTCCGATCAAACTATTTTTGACCGCACATCCCGGCGAATTGAGGAAAGACTAGAAGAATATAACCTGTTGTTCGGCATTTTTCGCGATAATATCGAGGACTTATTTACTAATTTAATCCAAGAAACAAATAATTTAATCGATAACAACACTGGGTTTCTCACTGTTCTTAAACGGAAAATTACTAAAGAAGAAGATTACCTAGAAGAAAGATTAGCTAAAACTATTAAAGATATTCAGTTAGATAAAAATCTGCAAGAAACATTCCAAGAGGCAATCTCAACTTTTCTTAAGTATCGAGAGCGTATCGTCAGAGAGGCAAAAGAAGATTTATCTACTGCCATCACTGTATCTGAGGAAAATTTAGCACTACCCCCGATCAATACCGATAGACTAAAAAGTGACGAGTTTGCTGTCAAAATAAAGACTGCTGCCGAAGAAGGATTAGATAGCTTTTGGAGACTGGGAATCACTGCTGCTGCCACGGGGTTGGGAGGACAGTTACTGTTTAATACAGTTTCGGCAGATGCCACCGCGTTTTTCATTGCTGGTCTTTTTGGCTTAATGAGCTTTGATGCTTTACCTAGAAGACGGAGAAAAGTTAAAGAAGAACTTGAACAAACCTATCGTAACTTACAGCAAAATTATACTAAGACTCTCAAAGATGCGTTGACAGTAGAGCTAAACAAGTGTCTCCAACAGTTTGCTGACGTAATTCGACCCAAACAAGAAGAGTTGGCTAGTAAAATAGCTACTGCCGATTCGATAAGTCAGGATATTGCTAAGATTAAGGCGGAAATTCAGCAGATTACGACTGAAGTGGAACAGTTATCAATTGATAACTAACGTGAAGAGAATGGCGATCGCCTAGATGATAGATAAGCCTACTCGGAACTTAAAAGTTATACCAATTCCCTGAATAAAAACTACAGATGATAATTGCGCCAACGGTGTCATTAATTTGTAAAGTGGTCATAGTAATATCTCGGTTAAATTTAAGGGTCTACTCGCCGTTGATTCTACACCACTAAGGTCTTGAGTCAACGAGAAATAAGCCGCATTCGGTTACTGATTCAAAACATCTTTTTTATGCTGGGGTGCAGCAGCGATCGCCGCCACTTGGGTGCGAAGTTCTTCCGAAACCCCCATCTCCTCCAGGGTCAGCATTAAATCTTCGGCGATCGCATCAAAATGTTCGTGATTCAGGCCTTGCTGAGCGACCAAATCTTTATGGGCTTGGCGCATATCGCTCCCGCTGTATTTATCCGTGCCACCAAAGGCATAGGTGAGAAAGGCTTTTTGGTGCGCCCGTTGTTTCACCATATCGGTATTGACAAAAAAGTGTTTGACGCGATCGTCCGTCAACACCCGTCCGTAGAATTTATCCACAGCCAAGTCAATGGCTGCTGTACCGCCCAATTGCTCAAATAATGTTGCCATTTGTCGTAGTACCCTCTGTATTGTTTACGTAGGTTTATCTGAGTTTCGCCCTGCATCTACCAGACCTGAGCGATTGTTACTACATCAAAGGTTGGATTTGCCATAGATTAAGAAGTTTGATGATCCAGTAACAGAATCTTGACCTAAAAAGCGATCGCACTTATTTATTTTATCGAGTGACCTTTCTCAGGTTACCCCATTCAAGGATTTTAGAGTGACTTCTCGCAAGACCTAAGGCGCGATCGCGCCTAATGAAATTGCCATCACGGTTCGTAATACAGGCTGTTTAAGCGTGATGAAATTCTCCAGGATTTTGCTAATTGATATACGGTGAAGCTAGCTCAGCTTCCACGACCACAACTGGCATAGCGCTGCTCTCTAGCACGGCTTGAGAAACTGACCCAACTAATACCTCATCCAGGGGACGGTGACCGCGTTTTCCGATGACAATCTCAGCTACGGCATAGTCTTGAGCTGTACGAACAATTTCTTCCGACACTGTTCCAACACACGTGACAAAACGATAGCGGATATCTGCAAGGAGCCGCTGAGTTTGGGTGCGGAGTCGCTCAATCCCTTGAGGGTCATCCATCTGAATGACGTGTAGCACCAACACTTCGGCATCGCTGCGACGAGCTAACTCTGCCACCTTGGTCAGGACTTGTGCCGCCAGGGGAGAGGTATCGACGGCTGCCAGCAAGACAACCCGCCCAGACACAGAAACTTTGGTGGGGTCAACCTCACCCCTCTCCAAAAGCTTTGGTGCAAAGGTGGGAATCGCCCAAGCTCCAATCGGGGCTGTAATCAGAATCGAAAGTGCAGCTAAGGCAAGAATCGTTTCACCACCCTCTATTCCTTGTGCTAGAGGAATTGCGCCAATTGCGGCCTGTACGGTTGCCTTGGCGGAATTTGCAGGAAGCAGAAATAGCCGCTCTTTCCACGTCCAGTTACTTCCTAAGGTTGAGAGGTACCAGCCAAGGGAACGCCCAATTAGGGTGCCAATCGCTAATACGACTAATCCGATGAGAAGGGTGTTGCCGAGTACGTTGAGCTGAATACTGGCTCCTAGCAGCACAAAGAGGATAATCTCAGCAATGATCCACAAGCTATCAAAGCCACCTCGTAGCCGTCGTGCTAACGGTGTATCCATTTCAATCAGGAAAAAGCCAGTCGCCATGACTGCCAAATAGCCAGAGAACACTGGAAAATCTTCCGCTAAGACTACCAGCAAAAGGGCAAAACCTGCTGCGACCAACGCATCCTGCACCGCATTTTGCGTCCAGTTCTGCTTCGTTAGTAGTGAAACTAACAGGCGAGCGATAAGCCATCCTAATAGAACTCCTAGACCGATTTGCAGAAGGATTTGCCAAGGGAGCAATTGCACTGGACTCAGCGTTAACCCTCCAGGCAAAGTTATCCCCGTTGCTGCACTTTGAGACAAAAATGCCAGCAGCAAACTAAAGACTAGCAGAAGCAAGACATCTGACAGCGCACTTCCAGTTAGTATGGCATCGGGAATCCCTTTTTTTACGCCCCATCCCCGACTTTTTAAGCGCAACATTCCAGGGACAATTACGGCTGGAGATTCAGCACCCATGACGCAGCCTAGTAGAAGCCCTGTAGCAAAGTCAAACTGGAGCAGCCACATCGAGGCAAACGCAATGGCTAGCGCTTCACAAGCCGCAGGCAAAAAGCCTAATCGCAGTGCTACAGTGCCTTGCTGGGCAAGCTTTTCACGATCAAGCCCTAATCCAGCCTTCATTAAAATCACCATGACGGCTATAACTCTTAGCGAGTCGGCTGCCTCCAATGTAAAAACATAATTCGGTCAAACAATTTTGGCAACTATAAGCTTTTTGATTTGTTAAGAACAATAATAATACGAATGAACAATTTGATATTTTACGATCGCATTAGGTCTATATGTAATTGAAAATTGTGATAATTCGGTAAAGCAATTTTTGTAACCTTGGATATATAAGGTTTACAGTTGCCAACAAAAATCATATTTTTAGCATAGGATGACATATAAAAAAGTGTTATTTCATTTTTAGCCTCGTGTAGATTAACAATAAAGTTGGTAATTATCTACGCTTTAAAGCATCTAAATCACATTCTATAAAATTAGCTTTTCAAAAGTAAAGTTGGTAACCAACGAGATTTCAATTTAATTTGCTATTGATTTTATGACAATAAAGTTGGTAACTATTTTAAAAGCTTTTTGATAAGAGGTTTTCAGCTTAGTTTAAATCAATGCGATCGCTGCGATATAGCACTAAATTTTTCCTGCCGAATGACATATTGATGGTGTAGTAAAAAACATAAATCTATTATAGTGACAGAAGCTTTCCACGAGCCAATATCGGCTAGCTCGTAATGAATAAAAGAAACAATCATCAGCCACAGAGGAGAAATCCGCTTATTATTATTGATGTCGCCTGACAGTTAAAACCGAACTCTCATTGGTGCGCTTGCGCCCGCACAGAAGCGTGGTTCTAGATGTTTGAGGGAATGACATTGGTGAAGCCGTAATTCGGCTATCCCGTTTAGGAGAATTAAGCATAACCCTCATCTAGGTCAGGAGACTTAATCAGCGAGCAGTGACAATAGCTATGAAGACTACCTCGGAGTTTCCAGCCCAATCTGACTCCAAGTCAAAAAAGAAAGACAAAAAAGCGAACAGCTTTTCTATAATCAATCCCAATGCCGCAGGGATAGACATTGGAGCAGATAGTCAGTCATTGGGTGAGTGTTCCTTCTGAGCAAGACTCTCAACCCGACGTCGATTTGGTTGTTTTACCAGTGATTTGTATGCCTTAGCTAACTGGTTACAAGAGTGCCAAGTCCAGACAGTAGCGATGGAATCTACAGGAGTATACTGGATTCCTCTGTTCCAAATTCTGGAAACTCAGGGATTTGAAGTCAAGTTAGTCAATGCTCATCACGTGAAAACCGTCCTTGGACGTAAAAGCGATGTGCTTGACTGTCAATGGTTACAGCAGTTACACAGCTATGGGCTATTGTCAGGTTCATTTCGACCAGATGACCAAATCTGCGTTCTGCGTAGTTATATTCGTCAACGAGATACCTTGATTAAAAGTGCCAGCACTCACGTCCAACGAATGCAAAAAGCACTGACTCAAATGAATTTACAACTACATCGGGTGAAAGCGCGATATCACTGGAACAACTGGTATGGCAATTATCCGCGCTATTGTGGCTGGCGAAAGAAATCCTCAAGTCTTAGCTGCCCTCAAAAACCCTCGCATTAAGAGTAGTGCCTCTGAGATAGCTCAAGCCTTAACTGGAGATTACCGCATCGAACACATTTTTGTGTTGCGACAAGAATTACAATTTTATGAAGTATTTCAAAAAGCGATCGCCGAATGCGATCAAAAAATTGAGGAATATCTAGCTCACTTTTCTGACCAAGTTGATCTGAAAACCTCACCCATTCTTCCAGCTAAAAATCGACGCAATAAACCTCAAGGGAATCAACCCAATTTTGACTTGAGAACTCATCTATATCGTATTAGTGGCGTTGATTTTACCCAAATTGATGGACTTGGGGTTTTGACGATACAGACGATTATCTCTGAAGTTGGGCTTGACCCAACTCGCTTTCCTTCGGTCAAACATTTTTGTTCTTGGTTGGGTTTATGTCCTGGTTCTCGTATAACTGGAGGTAAGGTTAAAAGTTCTCAGACCCGTTGTGTGGTTAATCGAGCGGCAAATGCCTTCCGAATGGCAGCTCAAGCTCTCAAAAATAGTCGTTCTGCTTTGGGTGCATTTTATCGTCGTCTGCGATCGCGTTTAGGAACTCCCAAAGCAATTACCGCTACTGCTCACAAAATCGCACGGCTTTTCTATTATCTTTGGACTAGAGGTGAGGCTTATGTTGACCCTGGCATTAATTACTACGAACAAAAATACCAAGAGCGACTTGTTCAAAACCTGACTAAAAAAGCCCACTCTCTCGGCTTTGAGCTTATTCCCCAGTCCGTCCCATCCTCTGTGACTGATTTTGTTTCTTAGGAGAGGGATATGCTCGTTAGAAGCAAATTCTTAACTGGAATTAACAGAAGCTCAATGAAGGTAATTTACCGAACTAATTGCGGACTGCCTGACAAAAGTACCTCAAAGCACTAATATTTCGTCTCAGAATAGGAAAGGAAAAGAATTCACGAGCAGCTAAAAATAGACATTTTTAAGCTATGTGCTTCATGTTTATTTCATCCTCTTTTATGCAAAAATTTTGTTAATTTTCGGCTACAGCACTCAAATCTGGTCCAATAATTTAATTAAGATTACAAATTTAAGACAGAAAATTACTTTCTGGTATATTTTGCAATGAGCTACCCGATATGAATAACAGTAGGGAAAATCACTCGTACTTCAAATAGCTCAACATAGATAACTAATCAAATATTGGAAGCAAATCATACTATGAACTTTAAATCTCTTAATCTAATTTTTAGTGCTGTGTTTTTAACTGCAAGTGTTGTCGCCAATCCAATTAGTATGAATAATGCGATCGCACAAGAAGAAGAAACAGAAGAAATTAATATTAGTGAAGAAAAAGGAGAGGATACTCCAGAAGCCCAACAAAACATAGCTAATCTCAACTTAGCCTACAATTTAGCGGAATACGGCAGAGAGAAGCAAGATCCTCAAATATTAATTTCAGCAGCCAAAATCATTATGGAAACACCAGTGGAATCTTTGACTTTGGAAAAAACTTCTGAAAAAGATTCTGAAGTAGAAATAGTAGAAGAAGCAAAAACTGATGAAGAAAGAGATGTTTCTGCTTCTACACTCTTGACTGAAGCTAGAGAGCTTGCTAATGGAGATGCCGAGATTATAGCTATAATCGACGAAATAGAAAACAGCGCAGATGGTTCAAGAGGTAAAATTGGTGCGCCTATTCGTCATGCTGATTCAGTAAATGCAGGGACAACAGATATATATACAATTCCTTTTGAAGGTGGTCGTGTGGCTCGTATTGGAGTAGACGGAGATGGAGATACAGATCTGGATTGTTATTTGCTTGATGAATATGGGAACGAAATTCTTAGAGATGATGATTATTCAGACACTTGTCTAATGGAATGGACTCCTAGTTGGTCTGGTGACTTCACACTACTTATCAGAAACAGAGGCAGAGTATACAACAGATATTATTTGTTAACCAATTAAGCAGTTTTATTAGATGAGCTTCGTTTATTTGCTTTAAGCCGATAATTGAGGCTTATTTAATTTTCAATTCTTTTTTATCTAATTTTAAACGCATAAATTTTACAACTAAATAATTATGACTTCTATCAAGCGACGACATTTCTTACAGTTTGGTAGTTCTGCTTTAGCAGGAGTATTTTTTAGCAGACAAGCAATAATGCGTCAAGGCTCGCTAATGGCGAAAGGTCTAGCTCAAGATACATCTAGAAAGATTGCTTTGTTGGTAGGAATTAATCAATATGATAATGATGCTTCTTTAAAAGGATGCGTCAGTGATGTGATTTCTCAAAGGGAATTACTGATTCATCGCTTTGGCTTTAATCCACAAGATATTTTGATGGTGAGCGATGATAGCGAAATTAAACCTACTAGAGACAATATACTTCAAGCTTTTCAAACTCATCTAATTGACCAGGTAAAACCTGGAGATGTGGCAGTATTTCATTTTTCTGGGCATGGTTCTAGAGTGTTGGATCCTGATAGTACTTCTGCGGATAAATTAAGCAGTACTTTTGTTCCCTCAGATGGAGAACGTAAGCAGTCGGGAGGCGATATTTTGGTAAATCATATTACGGGAAGAACTCTGTTTTTGCTAATGGCAGGAGTAGATACTAACAATTTAACTGTTGTTTTGGATAGTTGTCATTCGGGAGGAGGAACTAGGGGGAACTACCGGGTTCGTTCTGTGGCACGTTCTAGCTCAGATGTCGATCGCCCTGCGGAATTGGAATTAAAGTATCGCAGACAGTTACAGGCGAAAGCAAATGTATCGGCAGCGGATTTAGATCAAGAGATACCTAAAGGGATTATTTTAGGAGCGACGCAGCCAGAACAACTTGCTGTAGACGGTACTTTTGATGGTTTTCATGCGGGGGTTTTTTCTTATGTTCTAACTCGCTATCTCTGGCAGATGACCGAACCTCGAACGGTAACGACTGTATTTGACCAGGTGGCGCAGCAGACTACGCAAATTTCTACTAAGGATCAAGTACCTCAATTTTATCTTGCAGGAGAAAGAGGGGAAGAACCGACTTATTTTCTGCCAACTACTAGTCCAGCAGGAGATGGCGTAATTCGCACCAGAAACGGTTCAACTGTAGAGATGTGGTTGGGGGGACTTTCGGCTTTTAGTTTGGCAGCTTTTAATTCTGGTTCTCAGTTAATTGCTTTAGATAAGCAGGGTAATGAAGTTGGCGAGATTCAGCTTTCTGCGAGGGATGGTCTATCGGCACAGGGTACAATCTGCCAAGAATCTACGGCAGGGGCGATCGCATCGGGAACGATTATTCAGGAAAAAGTGCGATCGATTCCTCAAGATTTTCGCTTGAAGGTGGGATTGGATGATTCTATAGATAGTAATGCAGCAGAATTAGCCAACATCAGTAATTTAGAGCGAATTGAATTTAAAGATCTGGGTACGGGTGCGGTAGATTATATTTTGGGTCGGGTGACGGATCAGTCTTTGTTTAAACCCCTAGATGGTTTCGAGACTGCACCACCTTTAAATAGTATCGGTTTGTATGATGCTGTCATGACTCCCGTACCTGGTTCTTTTGACTTTGCTGGGGAAGCGATAACTGCTGCGGTAAAAAGGTTGAGGGCAAAATTTAATGGCTTGTTGGCAGCGAGATGGTTGAAGCTGGCGGTAAATGGAGATACTTCCCGCTTGTTTGTACGGGCAGAAATGATTGCCAATGGCGATCGCACTGTTGCTCAAGAGTTTTCGGTTCGGGGTGAGAAAGAAGCTACGCCAGAAGCGGAAACCGTAGTAACCGATTTCCAAGACGATCGCACTCGTTTATTAAAATTACCTTCGGGTACGGATATTAGATTTAAGGTTCATAACCTCGAAGAACGAGATTTATATCTGACCATCCTCGTGATTGACGCTACAGGAGATATCGGCGTTGTTTTTCCTAATATCTGGTCGGGAGAAGCTGGCGTTAACAAGCTACCTGCGGGGCAACAGCGCCTGATTCCAGGCGGGGGCGATACTTTTGAGCTGGTCGTTCAAGAACCGCTAGGGGCAACAGAGGTATTGATTTTAGTTTCTTCTTCGACTATGGCTTCTTCTTTAAAAGCTTTGAATACTTCGGCAAACAGTAGTGGAGTTATTATAGGACCTCAAGGCTTGAGTGAAACTGATTCGGTAGCTGTGGTGGAAAATTTACTACGGGATGCCAGTTCTCAAGCTGATTCGGGCGGTACGGCTTGTCAAATTGATACAGATTCATTACTCACGGAAACTAACAATCTGGTGGCATTCTCACTATCCTTTGTTGCTACTGAAGCCGAGAGTTAATTGTTTTGGGTAGGGAATATTTAGCAAACTGCTGCCCGATATTAACTGTGTAGAGATAAAAAAATGAGTTCAATTGATGGATAAATTAACTGTAACCTCTCAGAGCGAATGCGCGAAACGCACCCCCAAAGGCGATCGCCAGAATAAAACAAAAGGAATTAATACGATTAAATCTGCACTGCTGCTTCTTTTAGGTGCGGGATTAAGTCTGGGCATAAATTACTGGATTACCAATCTTCCTCAAACAGAATCCTCTACTGTTGAGAGAGAGACAGCTATGGTCGATAGTGCAGATACCGCAGCACCTAAACCCAAAGTTAGTCTGACATCTCTGCAAACTCAGTCCAGTCAGTCCGTAGCTGATGTAGTAGAAACCGCAGGGGCAGCCGTAGTTACTATCGATACTACTCGTCGCCAAAGTACTGGATACAAAGGTTTTGAGAAAGAGGACGCTTTTGGACGAGGTTTTGGTGAGTTCTTTGAAGACTATTCCGCACCCCAAAGACGAGAACCTGAAGCGAGGGGTTCTGGTTCGGGTTTTATTATTGATGGTAGTGGTCATATCATTACTAATGCCCATGTAGTGGAAAATGCCGCCGAAGTAAATGTAACCCTGAGAGACGGTAGAAGTTTCGCAGGAAGAGTATTGGGTAGCGATCGCCTGACAGATTTAGCAGTAATCAAAATTGATGCCGAACAGTTACCCAGTTTGACTTTAGCTGATTCCGAACAGTTAAGAGTTGGAGAATCAGCGATCGCTATCGGTAATCCTTTGGGTTTGGATAGTACCGTTACTACGGGAATTATCAGTGCGACTGGACGCTTTAGCGGAGAAGTAGGCGTACCCGA
>JBHJNW010000090.1:0-17810 GCA_050330395.1 Pleurocapsa sp. | reverse complement strand
AATATATTCAGAACCAAGAAAGACCACAACCCTCTAAGCCGTAAAGTTATCGCCTCGTCTAACTAGCGGGTAAGCGTTCCGCTGTACCCGTAGTATGCGACGAATGAAATTAATCAATTTAATTTAATCAAGAGGAACAAAGCCCGTTTTGGTAATTAGTTTTTGACCTTGAGATGTTAGCAAAAAATTAGCGTATGCTTGACCTATTTGTGAATCATCTTGATTTTGGAGAAATATCACATACAGGTAATGAGTCAAAGGATATTGAGCCGTACGCAGGGCTTGAAAGTTTGAGCGATTACGCCGTTTGGGACATTCAGAAGCAGGTATTAACGGCTGTTGATAAGGAGCAACTAAGTCATTCCTTGCCAAACCCAGCGGTAATAGTTTGATGGAACACTGGGCAATAATTGCTGCCGTGGAATCATAGTAGATACCGCCAGGATTATTGGCTAATTGACGAAGAGCTAGAGTCGTTGTGGGTACAAATTTGACATTGGGCTTAAACTGGCGATGTTGAAGAATCTTCGTCTGAAAAATATCAACTAGATCTCCAGTGCTAGGAGGAAGAGAATAAACAGTAATTGGTAAATCTGTACCACCTACCTCTTGCCAATTAGAAATTTTTCCTGTGTAAATTGCTTGCAGTTGATTGAGAGTTAAGCCAGGAATATCTAATTGAGGGTGAACGGCTACAGCAATACTGTCGACAGCCACGGGAATTTGTTTCGGTTTGAGACCTTGTTGATTGGCTAGTTGGTAGTCCTGAGGACTTAGAGGCTGAGAAGACTGCACAAAAGCCAATTGCCCCTTAAGTAGCATTTTGATTCCTGGATTAGAGCCTGGTGGCTCATTTTGTGACTGAGTGTAGCGCAACTGTATTTCGGGTCGTTCTGACTGAATAACCGAATCTACTGCTAAACGGAGAGAAGCCCAAGCAGTACTGCCACCATAATTAAAAACTCCCGCTTGGACATTTGGTACGCGAGCAAAATCAGGAATGTTTTGACTATTTTCGGCAGTTTGCTGGTTTAACTGGGACAATTGCCAGATTCCTCTGCTAATCAACCCAATCGTCCATGCCAAAGCAATGAAGACTGCTAAACCGACAGTAATTGAGGTTAATTTCTGGCTTTTCTCGCCCAGATTGCCCATAAAATTAAGTTTAAAGTCAGTAACGTGTTGGTTTTTTATTAATATTACGTGACAATGCCGACTTAAGCTCAAAATCAAGCATAAAACTAGCCAGATAAAACAGTCAAGGATACTTTGACTGTTTTATCTACATTCATTGCTGAAATACCAATAAATTTTTGAGCTATTGCAGAAAATTATATTAAGCTATACGTAATAAACATTTAAGTAATTTTACGGAAAAATAGTTTCCCAAATTCCAGTCTTGCATTCAAAATTTGCTCAATAATCATCTAAGATAAATTTTTTTGATCGCATTTTCCACAATTTTAGAGGTTTCGGAAATTGTTTAGCTTATCCCACGATCAATGACTCAATCTATTAATTTGAACTTAAATAGTCATCAAAATCTTGAAGAACTGTTTAAGGTCACCGTTGAAACAACTAGAAAAACTCTCAAGTGCGATCGCGTCATTGTCTATGATGCTAGTGAACTCCCCCAAGCAGAGGTAATAGCTGAATCTGTTAACTCTGTATATGCTTCTATTTTAGGACAAACAATTATCGACCCTTTTTTAGAAGATGATTATTTGGAAATGTACTGCTATGGTCAGGCTGTAGCTGTCGACAATATTCAAACCGCAAATGTCGGTCAAAATCAACTAGAAGGCTTAGAGGAGTTAAAGATTAAAAGCCTGGCGATCGCACCAATTACCGTCGGCAATAAACTATTAGCTTTTCTGGTAGCTCATCAATGCTCTAAACTTCAGACTTGGCATCCTGAAGCAGTTAGTTTTCTGACAGAAAAAGCCAACATGACAGGTTTTGCGCTTTCCAATATTGTTCAGGCCCAGACGTCAAAAGTCAACTTGACAGAGCGGGTAACAGAAAGTCAACCAGCAGAAATTTCCCCAACAACAATGAATCAAGTAACAAACGGTAATAGCAAAGGTAATGAGAAAAAAATGATTGAACCTATAGAGGGAAAACCCGAGATTAATGAGAAGATAAGCAATTCTTTGGCTGAGGTTAACGAGAAGATAGCCAATGAATTAGGACAAGAAAATATTCTCAGTACCACAGTTGAAGAAGTAAGACGCTTACTCAATTGCGATCGCGTTGTGGTTTATAGTCTAGATGAGAATAATTACGGCATAGTAATAGCCGAATCAGTCGCCGCTCAATGGACTAAAGCTAAAGGAAAAATGTTCGACGATCCTTGTTTGGCGATTAGATATATCGAGGAATATCGTCATGGGAGAGTTCGGGCTTTGGATGATATTCATCAGGCAAAGGTGACTCCCTGTTACCGCGAACAGTTGGCAGAATTAGAAGTCAAGGCTCTCTTAGTGGCACCAATTGTTAGTGAAGACAAATTATTTGGGTTACTAATTGCCCATCAGTGTTCTAACCCTCGTAGTTGGGAAGAACCAGAAATTTACTGGGTAACTGAAATTGCAACACAAGTAGGCATTTTGCTCGAATACACCAAGGTATTTGCCGAAACCGAGTTAAAAGAGCAAAAACTAGCCGCTGCCAAGGAAAGTCAATGGAGTGATCATTTTACTGATGCAATTCAATATATTCGGCTCTCTCTCAACCAAGAAGATATCTTAAAAGCCAGTGTTAAAGAAGTACGGCGGGTGTTAAATTGCGATCGCGTTGTGGTTTATAGTCTCAACCAGAATCTTCGCTATGGCGCGGTGATCGCTGAATCCGTTGCTCCTGGATGGACAAGAGCGTTGAATCAGGAAATAGACGATCCTTGCTTTGAGCATACTTATCGAGAAAAATATCGCAACGGCAGAGTGAGAGCGTGGAACAACATTTATGAGTCTGGCATGACTAGGTGCTATATCGAGCAACTAGAAAAGCTAGAGGTTAAAGCTAATTTGGTTACGCCTATTATCAATGAAGGGGAGTTATTTGGCTTACTAGTTGCCCACCAGTGTTCAGCTACACGTGATTGGCAGCAGCCAGAAATTCGCTGGGTAGCCCAAATTGCCACACAGGTAGGCTTTGCTCTCGATAATGCTAAATTGCTAGCTGATGCTCAGCAACTGCAACATGACTTGGCAAACGAAGCCAAGTTAACCCAGTATTTTACTGACGCTACTCGCTATATTCGGGAATCTTTACAGCGAGAAGATATCCTGGAAGTTAGCGTCGAAGAAGTACGGCGGGTGTTAAATTGCGATCGCGTTGTGGTTTATAGTCTCAACCAAAATTTTCGCTATGGGACGGTGATCGCTGAATCGGTAGCTCCTGGCTGGACAAGAGCTTTAAATAAGGAAATAGACGACCCCTGTTTTGAGCATACTTATCGAGACAAATATCGCGACGGCCGAGTTCGCGCCTGGAGCAATATTTATGAAGCAGGAATGACTAAATGCTATATCGAGCAGCTAGAAAAGCTACAGGTTAAAGCTAATCTGGTTACGCCAATAGTTAGTGAAGGCGAGCTATTTGGTTTACTAGTTGCCCATCAGTGTGCTGATTTTCGTACCTGGCAGCAGCCAGAAATTCGTTGGGTAACGCAAATTGCTACTCAGGTAGGTTTTGCTCTTGATAACGCTGAACTATTGGCAGATGCCAGACGACTTAGCCAGCAGGTAGAAGACGAAAGCAAGTGGACGGAATATTTTACCGATGCCATCCAATATATTCGCACCTCTCTCAAAACGGAAGATATCCTGCAAACTAGCGTTCGGGAAGTACGTAGAGTAATAGACTGCGATCGCGTGGTTGTATATAGTCTTAACCAAGACTTGCGCTATGGTACGGTACTTGCCGAATCCGTTGCCCCTGGCTGGACAAGAGCTTTAAATAAGGAAATAGACGATCCTTGTTTTGAACCTACTTATCGAGACAAGTATCGCAACGGTAGAGTTCGCGCCTGGAGCAATATCTATGAAGCAGGAATGAGTAGATGCTATATCGAGCAGCTAGAAAAGCTAGAGGTTAAAGCCAATTTGGTTACGCCAATTATTAATGAAGGTAAACTGTTTGGTTTACTAGTTGCCCATCAGTGTTCTGATTTTCGTACCTGGCAGCAGCCAGAAATTCGTTGGGTAACTCAAATTGCCACTCAGGTAGGTTTTGCCCTTGATAACGCCAAACTCCTCGAACAGCTTCAAGAATCCAATCAGACAAATAACCAAGTGTCCCATCAGCAGCATGAGCAAACAGAAGTTTTCAAACATCAGGTAGTTGAAATCCTAGCAGAAAACGGCGATGCTTATCAAACTCTTTCTCAAGAAGCAATGCGCCAATCTGAGACGACAATTAATGTTTTATATCAGATTCAGAAGGTGGCTGATTCATTTAATGGCATAGCGTTGAATGTGCAACAGGTCAAATTTCAAGAGCAGCAAAATAATTTAGCAGTAAAAGATACGCAGAATAGTTTAGAGCGTGCTGTCAATAGCATTGCTAATATTCAACGCACCATTGAGGATGTTGCGACTGGATTTGATAATCTTAGTCATTCTGCTCAAAAGCTGGCTGAAACGGTCAACACGATTAGAGATTTGAGTAAACAGATAGTTCAACAATCTATGAGCATAACTAGAGCCGTAAATCGTAGTCAGATTGCAGCCAACGAGCCAAACTCGGTTATGGATTTATCTGATACTATTTTTTCTTTGATGCAGCAGTTATTTGAAGCTTCTGCCAAAGTCGAACCGTTATTTGCCAATATCCAAATAGAAGCGAGAGAAAAAGCGATCGCTCTAGACTCAGGCACACAACAGCTAATGAGCGGCATAGGCGAATTTGAAACAGTCCGCCACAAGCTAGAGCGAGTTGTTGCTTTGAACAATAAGATGAATACCCTGATTGAAAATATTACTCAAGCGGTAGAAAATCAGACAGAAAGTTCAATATTTGCTAAAGATTCGGTGCAGGAAGTGGCAAGCATTGCCGAACGAATTTCTTTACAGTCAATAAGCATAACTCAATCTTTTAATCAATTAGTCGTACTAATCCAAAAACTTTGATTTTTGAGGTTTAATAACCACCGAAGCACAGATCACTTAGCTTGACGAACTGACTAATTCGGGAGTCAAACGCTTGAAAACCAAACGCTCGTTTTCCACATCAACAAAAATAGTATCTCGATCTTTTAGTTCGCCTCGAAGAATCTGCTTGGCAAGCGGGGTTTCCAGCTCTTTTTGAATTGCTCGTTTGAGAGGACGCGCACCATAAACAGGGTCGTAACCCATCTGTGCCAGCCAATCGAGAGCAGGAGCGGAGAATTTGAGGGACATTTTCTGCTCTGCGAGTCGTCCTTCTAGAAACTGTACCTGCAATTTGACAATTTCCCGCAGCTGTGTTTTTGTAAGACTGTGGAAGATAATGATTTCATCGATGCGGTTGAGAAATTCAGGACGGAAAGAGGAACGCATCACTTCCATGACGCGATCGCGCATTTGTTCGTATCGGCTGTCGTCTCCAGCAAAATCAAGAATATATTGCGAGCCAATGTTGCTGGTCATGATAATCACTGCATTTTTAAAGTCTACTGTATGTCCCTGAGCATCAGTCAGGCGACCATCATCGAGTATTTGCAGCATGACATTAAACACATCTGGGTGGGCTTTTTCAATTTCGTCAAACAGAATCACCGCGTAGGGACGACGGCGAATTGCTTCGGTGAGTTGTCCCCCTTCGTCGTAACCGACGTATCCTGGAGGCGCACCAATCAGACGGGCAACGGTATGTTTTTCCATATACTCGGACATATCAATGCGTACCATCGCTTCTTCCGTATCAAACAGATAGGCTGCCAAAGCTTTGGCTAATTCGGTTTTACCCACTCCCGTAGGACCAAGGAAAATAAAGCTTGCCAGGGGTCGATTGGGATCGGCTAATCCAGCACGGGAACGCTGGATGGCATCGGCAACGGCAGTAACTGCTTCTTCTTGACCGACGACGCGCTGATGGAGTTGCTCTTCTAGGTGCAGCAGTTTTTCCATCTCCGACTGTACTAACTTACTGACAGGAATACCCGTCCATTTAGAGATAATTTCGGCAATGTCAGATTCGGTGACTTCCTCTCGCAGCAGGGATTTACCACTGGTTTGATTTTCTGCCAGCTGGGCTTCTGCTTCTTGTAGCTGTCGCTGTAAATCGGTAAGTTTGCCGTATTTGAGTTCTGCTGCCAGATTGAGGTCATAATTACGTTCTGCCTGTTGAATTTCCACGTTAACGCGGTCGATTTCCTCTTTGAGCGCGCCAATGCGATCAATAAATTCTTTTTCAGCTTGCCATTGAGCATTAAATGCAGTTTGACTCTCTTTAAGATTTGCCAGTTCTTGATCTATCTTTGCCAACCGTTCGACTGAAACGCTGTCGGTTTCTTTTTTCAACGACAATTTTTCCATCTCTAGTTGCAGAATCTTGCGATCAATCTCGTCGAGTTCTACTGGTTTGGAAGTAATCTCCATTTTTAATTTAGCGGCAGCTTCGTCTACTAGGTCGATCGCCTTATCGGGTAAGAAGCGATCGCTAATATAGCGTGTGGAGAGAACTGCTGCTGCTACAACTGCCGTGTCGGAGATTCTCACGCCATGATGAACTTCGTAGCGTTCTTTAAGTCCCCGAAGAATCGAGATGGTATCTTCAATACTCGGCTGATCGACATACACCTGTTGGAAACGCCGTTCTAGTGCTGCATCCTTTTCAATATACTTACGGTATTCATCGAGGGTAATAGCACCGATACAGTGTAGTTCGCCCCTTGCCAGCATTGGTTTGAGTAAATTACCAGCATCCATTGCCCCTTCCGTTGCTCCTGCACCGACGACAGTATGCATTTCGTCGATAAACATCACGATCTGTCCTTGAGCTTGTTGGACTTCTTTAAGCACCGCTTTGAGGCGTTCTTCAAATTCACCGCGATATTTCGCTCCCGCAATTAATGCCCCCATATCTAGGGTAATAATGACGCGATTTTTGAGAGCTTCTGGTACGTCGCCACTGACTACTCGCTGGGCTAATCCCTCGACAATGGCAGTTTTACCTACCCCTGGTTCGCCAATGAGGACGGGGTTATTTTTGGTGCGACGGGACAAGATCTGAATCGTGCGACGAATTTCATCATCCCTACCGATCACGGGGTCTAGTTTGCCTTCTTTAGCTAGCTGGGTTAAATCTCGTCCGTATTTTTCTAAAGATTGATATTTGCCTTCAGGGTTTTGGTCGGTCACTTTTTGGCTACCTCTAATCTCTTGAACAATAGTTTTTAGTTTGTTTTCGTTTAAGCTAAATTCTTGGTATAAAGCTTTGCCAAAGCGATCATCGGCTACAAAACCCATCACTAAATGTTCAATGGAGATATACTCATCTCCAAACTGCTGGCGGTATTTGTCGGCACGATCTAATAAACTATCCAAACTGCGACCGAGATATACAGAACCAGTAGTATTGGAGACTTTTGGTTGACGAGTAATGAATGCTGCGGTTTTGTTCCGTAACGATGGCAGGTTAATCCCTACTTTGGTAAAAATGGCACTTGCTAGTCCTTCTTGATCTAATAGCGACTGCATCAGGTGTTCGCTTTCAATTTGCTGTTGTCCAGTCTGTTTTGCCAGATCGGGAGTAAGCGCGATCGCCTGCCAGGCTTTTTCGGTAAATTGATTAGGATTATTGGGCTGCATATTTATTTCACCTTGCGAGAGTTGCTGGAAAATCAGGCAATCGCGCTTACTACTTTTTACCTACGAAAATTGAGCATGACGCTTTCTAAAAAAGCGATCGCCTGAGCGAAGATTAGCCAATATAAAACAACGGTCACCGCCGGCACCGTTGTTTTATATGCACAGCGGTGACGCGATGTAAGTAGCTAATCCTTTAGGACGGCTGTGTAACGGTGACTTTGACTACCTTATTTTTCTCTTCTTCAGCTTTGGGTAGAGTTAGATTGAGAATCCCTTCTTTGTATTCAGCTTTGACGTTAGTATTTTGCACGCGGGCTGGTAAGGGAATAACACGATGGAAGCTACCATAGCGAAATTCGCTTCTGGTTATACCTTTTTCTTCGGTTTTAGTTTCGGATTTACGTTCTCCACTAATGGAAATAGATTCTGCTGCAACTTGCAGATCAATATCTTTAGCATCCATGCCAGGAACTTCTAATTTGAGATGGATTGCTTCTGGGGTTTCTTCCATTTCAGCAGCAGGGATAAAACCCGAACTTAATTTATCGTTATTACTTGGGGCTAAACTGTTAAATAAACTATTCATTTCTCTTTGTAAAGTGTCGATTTCTGAGAAAGGTTGCCAACGAATTAAAGACATGATATTTACCTCCAAAACTTAGATGTTGAGTTTGAATCAGAGAGTGTTGATTGATAATGTTTAAGCTGGTTTGTATTTGTAAGTATCTAGAATTGTTTACTTACATTATTGAGTTTACTAAAATCTTTCAGCAACCAGGTTCGGTTTTGTGTCCTTTATAGGTTGAAATTTCCCTATTTAGAATTTAGATGAGTTCGACTAACAATAGCGGCGTTGCTGATTTGAAGTATACCACTCATAATACAATATGAAACTAAAAGTAATCTGTTCGTAGCGCCGACCGCCGCCTAGGAGGCTGGGAAGCTTTGCTTCCGCGCTCTGAGCTTCTGAGCTTTTTAATTGACTTGCTCGACGAGTAAAAGTCATAATTTGATTGACCGTCTTGAAGCTTTGTTTTTAAACTAGACAAATATTTTGAGGATATTGTGAAGGTTAGTGATTAGTTTGTGACATCCATAATAGTGAATTAGCAATTTAATCAAAATGTAATATTTCAACAGATAATTGTTCTGATTACAGTACAAAACCCTGCTTTACGGCAGAGTTTTGCCTGAGACAAAATCACGGTGTTTTCCAGCTCTTGGCGATCGCTCTTCCCTAATTTTGCTTAAAGTTATTTGACAAATGATGCGTAATCATCAATAGATGTCTTTGATTTTGCCGAAATCATTACCGCAAAGCATTCTGGAGGAATATTTTGAAACAAATTTTGTAACTCCTCCTGAGATAAAGCTTTTGTCCCCCAGTAGTCGTGAGAAACTTTTTGGGCATCGAAATAATGCCCCGAGTTTTCTTGGAGAACTTGTTCTACAAAAACACCATAAAGAGTATATTCGGAAAAGTGCCAGCAGTTTGGGATAGATTCAATCCAAGATTTAGCAGTTAATTTTTGAATATATTCGTGCAACTGTAAAACATTCTCTCGTTTCCAGATAATAAAGTTGCCAATATAGTTGGTAATAAAACCGTGATTACTAAAATCAACAAATGGGGGCAAGTTTAATAATGAATGTGCAGTATTGAACCATTGATATTGCTCAGAAACTCCTGTTCTCCACTCTGACAAAGGAGTAGTTTCTCTAAACAGTCTTACTTTGCCATCTTTAATAAATTGACTATAGTCAAAAGGGCGAATAAAAGTAACGTCAGAATCAACAAAAATAAAAACATCTTCCTGAATCCAGTTAGCAATTTCTAATTTAACAATTTGCTGAATCAACCAGTTTCTGATGGGTAGCGTTTTTAAACTAAACCAACCATTTTGCAGCAAAGGTATTTTTTGAATCCACCACGGAAGAATGGATTCAACCGTTAAAACTGTGCGATTGGAAGCTTCAAACTGTTGGAATAATTTATAATCTCTTCGGTCTACAATTATACAGTGGTGTATTGGAAAGCAAGCAAATTTATCAATACTTTTAACTAAGAGACGGCATCTTTCAAAGTCTGGCTTGAAACTAGGGGTAATTATACAAAATTTTAGTTGCTTCATAAAAATTTAAGCTAAAATATAAAAGATTGTTAAATATTTTTTGACGTACCAAGTTACTTAGTAACAGCATAAATAATACCAATTATTTTATTAAAATTCTATTAATTTTTGGTAAACAAATGCAAATTAGGTGATCTTGAATCAAGACATGAATTGATAAGTTATTGTAAGCAAATTCAAGTTTAAATTAGGCAAGATTCCCAAAGCTTTTCTATTGATGAATAATTTAACAATCAATTAAAAGGCTATAAGCTTATAGCTTTTGATAACTGCCAAAACGTTGTTGCAAGAATTCAGCAAACAACCTGATTTTTGTATTTAAATGCCGATTTAAAGGATAGACAAGGCAAAGAGCAATTTCTGGTGGTTGATATTCGGGTAAAACAATCACTAGTGTCTGTCGATCTAACTCTGATCTAATAATAAAAGTGGGTAATAGGGCAATTCCTAAACCCTCTACTGCTGCATCTTTTAATACCTCACCATTATTAGAACAAAGTACTCCTTTAACCGTTACCCGCTCTTCTTGATCTGTATTAATTAATTGCCATTGGTTTCCTGTAACTATCTGTCCATAATGCAGACAGGAATGCTGGCTTAATTCGCTCGGATGCTTAGGAACACCATGTTGCTCAAGATAATTAGCAGAGGCGCAAAGAACTCTAGGAACAGGCGAGATCGCTTGACAAACTAAGCTGGGTGATGTTTCTGGTTGAGCAATTCTTATAGTTAGATCGTAGCCTTCGGCAATCGGATCGATAAAGCGATCGTCTAGAGTTAGCTGCACCTGCAATTGCGGGTACTGAGTCATAAATTCGGCGATCGCCTTACCTAAATACAGAGTACCAAAAGACATAGGTGCGTTTATTTTAAGCGTTCCTTTTGGTTTAGTTTCTAGCTCGGATACGGCAACTTCTGCTGCTTCGACTTCTGCCAAAATATTGACGCATCGTTCATAAAAAGCTAGTCCTGTAGGGGTAGGGGTTACCTTACGAGTACTACGCTGCAATAACCGTACGTTCAATTCGTTTTCTAGGTTGATCACTAATTTATTGACTGTCGAACGAGATACTCCCATCTTTCTGGCAGCCGCCGCAAATCCTCCTGAGCGAACTACTTGAGCAAAGGCTTCCATGCTGACAAACTTATCCATTATTTGTAGATAAAAAAGAGACAATGTGTCTATTAAATACCATATTGTCTTTTATTTAAAGCTAATTCATAATAAATATAGAGAAATAAAAGCAAAGGAGGTAAAACCAAATGATTACTGTTCGTCATAAAGATGAAAGAGGCATCGCTAACTTCGGGTGGCTAGACAGCAGACATACCTTTTCTTTTGGCAATTATTACGATCCGCAACAAATGGGTTTTGCTAGTCTCAGGGTGATTAACGAAGATAAAATAATACCTAGCAAAGGTTTTGGCACTCATGGACATCGAGATATGGAGATAATTACCTATGTTCTGGCAGGGGAATTAGAGCATCGCGACAGTATGGGTAATGGCTCAATAATTCGTCCAGGGGATGTACAACGGATGTCCGCAGGTACAGGAGTCAGACATAGCGAGTTTAATGCTTCTGATACCAACCCCGTTCATTTATTGCAAATCTGGATTATGCCCGAGGAAAATGGACTACAACCAAGCTATGAAGAGAAGAACTTTGGCAAAGAGCAGAGAAAAGGCAAATTAAGATTAATCGGCTCGCGGGATGGACGAGACAACTCAGTAACGATTCATCAAGACGTAGATCTTTATCTTGCTTCACTAAACCAAAGCGATCGCCTTACCTATCAAATCAATGATCATCGTGCTGTATGGCTACAGGTTACTCAGGGTGAGGTTAAACTCAACGATCGCTTACTACAGGCTGGCGATGGTGCTGCCATAATCAAGGAAGCCGAAATAGCAATCAGTGGAAACAGTTCAGATAGTGAAATCTTGCTGTTTGATCTGGCACAATAGCAATTGACAAGGGACAATTAGCAATTTAATAAGTATTGAATTTGGATTCAGTACAAATAAAATTTAGCTTAATGTCCCAGATATCTCTTGGTAGCTCAGTCAGATAAGCGAAATCAAATGTAATGCCAATGGTAGGAACAGTAGAGCATTGAGGAGAACTTAATAAACGATCATAAAAACCTCCACCATACCCTAAACGATATCCTTGATTGTCGCAGGCGACTGTAGGAACAAGAATTAAATCTGCTGTTGCAGGAGAAATAACGGTTGCAGTTTTTAATGGTTCTTGAATAGCGTATTTACCAAAGTGTAAATCTTCTCCAGGCTGCCACGAATGCCAAGCCAAGGATTTGCCAACGCAGCGAGGAAAAGCCCAGTTTTTATCCAAATTAAACAATGAGGCAAGATTTGCTTCTTGACGAAAACTGAAGTATGCCAAAATAGTATGTGCCTCTTTAAATAAACTATTTGCGCTCAGGCGATCGCAAATTGAACTGCTTTTTGCTTGCCATTGAGCGGCGGATAGAGACTGTCTTTGCTGGAGAATGTAACGTCGCAATGCTGCTTTATCTAACTGTGGCATAAATCAAGACTTAATTGGTTTGAGATAGCTGCGCGATCATTTTCACATGGGCAATCCCCGCCTCGCTAAATCTTTCTCCTATTATTTCAAACCCTAACTGCTGATATAGCCGTGCAATATATTCTTGAGCATGAACTATTACCTGAGATTTATTTTGAAAATAAATAGTTTTCATAGCTGATTCCATTAAATTTTTGCCAATACCCTGCTTTCTGGCTTCAGGTAACACGGCTAATCTTTCTATTTTTGCGGTGACAGCATCTATATTTCTAATTCTAGCTGTACCCACTGCTCGATCATCTAGGTATGCCAGCAAATGAACTGCTCCATCATCTAAACCATCAAACTCCAACTCTGCCGATACTCCTTGTTCTAACTGAAATACTTTAGTTCTAATGTGCTTAATTGCCGCTATTTTATCTTGGTATTCTACAGTTTTAATTTGTAATGATTTCATCATCATTGAACTTGACAATATGTGATTTTTTATGGTTATATTTATAGTGATAAATACCAAAAATATTTCACATTTGTATCATAAAAACAAATATAGCAGAAGATGAGCTTAATATAAATCCCCCAAGACTATTGTTTATTAATGGAGTAATGAAAACAATCGCCCTGTTTGGTACAAGTGCCGATCCGCCAACAGTCGGACATCAGACTATTTTACGCTGGTTATCCCAGCATTACGATCGCGTGATAGTTTGGGCATCAGATAATCCATTTAAAGAACATCAAACCCCGCTGAAGGATCGCACAAAAATGTTGCAGCTAGCGATTACTGACATGAACCTTACCTGTAATAATATCAGTCTGCAACCAGAGTTAAGCGATCGCCGTACTTTAATTACCGTAAACAAAGCTAAGCATAAATGGGGAGAAGCTGAATTTAGCCTAGTTATTGGCTCAGATATCTTACCGCAGATTACTAGCTGGTATCGCATTGAAGAGTTATTGACGCAGGTAAGAGTTCTCATTATACCCCGTCTCGGATATGCCATCAAAGAACCAGATTTAACATCTTTAACTCAAGTTGGGGGTAAATTTACGATCGCAACTTTAAATGCACCCCAGGCATCCTCTAGTACTTATCGTGTACAAAAAGACTCAAGCTTAGTTACTCTTTCTGTTAAAAAATACATTTTTCAGAAAAATTTGTATAACGCAAAGATAGAAACTAACCGACCAAAATCAGAAAAATATGAAAACTAATTCTCAATTAAAGCACACAGTTAATTACAAATCAGAAAGCCTTGCCGATTTTAAAGTGGGAGTAGATAACGTTATCTTTTCAGTAGATACTACTTACAATCGCGTTTTGGTTTTATTGCGTAAAAGAAATGATGAACCTTTTAATAATTATTGGAGTTTACCAGGAACATTAGTCCGTCAGGGAGAATCTTTAACCGATGCTGCTTATCGCACTTTAGCTGAGAAAATTCAAGTAGATAATTTATATTTAGAACAGCTATATTCTTTTGGCGATCCTGGTAGAGATCCCAGAGAAAATCCTGATAGCTTTGGAGTGCGTTATTTATCGGTAAGTTATTTTGCTTTGGTAAGATATAAAGAGTCGAAAATAATTAATCAAGCAGACTATAGTATTTCTTGGTACAAAGTAGATGAAATTCCTAAATTAGCTTTTGATCATGACAAAATTTTAAACTATGGCTGGAATCGGCTAAAAAACAAGCTCCAATATAGTCCTATTGCTTTTAAAGTTTTGCCGCCAGAATTTACCTTAAACGAAGTTTATCAACTTTATTGTACTATTTTAGGCGATAACTTTTCTGACTATTCTAACTTTAGGTCTCGTTTATTAAAGTTAGGATTTTTGTCAGATACGGGAGTTAAAATATCTCGTGGTGCGGGTCGACCTGCCAGTTTATATAAGTTTGAATCAACAGCATTTGCACCTTTAAAAGATAAGCCTTTATTATTTATTTAATCATCTTTTTGTTATTAGTTATCTGCTATTTCTGACTGGAAAAAAAATAGTATACAGAACAAAACCATAAAATTCTTAGCGTCTTAGCGCGAAACAAAAAATGAAAATCGCGATCGCCCAACTCAACCCCATCATCGGCGACATAACCAATAACGCCCAACAAATAATCACTGCTGCTAAAAACGCAGTTAAACAAGATGTCCGCCTATTACTGACACCTGAATTATCCCTTTGTGGCTATCCACCTAGAGACTTGTTACTTTTTCCTAGCTTTGTAGAGTCGATGAGTCAGGAATTAAAAGCGATCGCCACTCAGTTACCTGATAACATTGCTGTCTTAGTAGGTACGGTAGAAAATAATCCTCACGCAACATCTAAAGGACAAAAACCACTTTACAACAGCATGGCGTTACTAGACGGGGGAGAAATTAAGCAAGTTTTTCATAAGCGTCTATTGCCTACCTATGATGTCTTTGATGAGGATCGTTATTTTGAACCAGGATATGAGGCAAATTATTTTACCCTTGACTCGGTAACAGTTGGTGTAAGCATTTGTGAAGACTTATGGAATGATGAACAGTTTTGGGGAAAACGCAATTATGAAGTTAACCCCATTGAAGAGTTAGCACAGTTGGGAGTAGATGTAATTGTCAACCTGTCGGCTTCTCCTTATACATCGGGTAAACAGAAACTAAGAGAGGCGATGCTGCATCATGCAGCTACTTGTTATCACAAGCCGATTTTGTATACCAACCAGGTGGGAGGAAATGACGATCTAGTTTTTGATGGTAACAGCGTCATGTTTAATAGTGAGGGAAAAATAGTTAGTCATGCTAAAGGTTTTGAGTCAGATTTGGTAGTTATGGAGTTAGATAAGTTAGTGTCTTCTTCTGCAAAAGAGAAGATAAGGAGAGTAGAGGGAAATATTTCTGTTCAAACAGCTTACTCTACACTTCATCAGGAAGATGAGGAGAGTAATCAAGAAATTTTTAGTGCTTTGGTGTTGGGCGTAAAAGACTACGTTAGGAAATGCGGTTTTAAGCAAGCTATTTTAGGCTTAAGCGGTGGAATAGATTCTGCCTTGGTAGCGGCGATCGCCTCAAAAGCTCTCGGTGCAGAGAATGTCTTAGGTGTATTGATGCCTTCCCCCTATAGTTCGGATCATTCTATCAGTGATGCGGTAGAGCTGGTCAATAGCTTAGGAATAAATAGCCAGCAGATCGAGATCAAAAAAGCGATGGCGGCTTACAGTACAATACTTGAGCCGATGTTCGCTAAAACCGAGTTTGGTATTGCGGAGGAAAATATTCAGTCGCGGATCAGAGGTAATTTATTAATGGCGATCGCCAACAAGTTTGGTTATCTGCTGCTGTCTACGGGTAACAAGTCTGAGATGGCGGTAGGTTACTGTACCCTATATGGCGATATGAATGGTGGTTTAGCGGTAATTGCCGACGTGCCAAAAACGCGAGTGTTTAAACTATGTCGCTGGTTGAATCGTAACCAGGAAATCATTCCCGAAAATATTATTACTAAACCCCCCAGTGCAGAATTAAAGCCCGATCAAAAAGATTCCGATTCTTTGCCACCTTATGAGATACTAGATGATATCCTAGACCGCATTGTTTGCCAGCATCAATCCACCGCAGAAATAATTGAAGCTGGACACGACACCGAAACAGTGAGTAAGGTAATAAAATTAGTCACCCGTGCTGAATTTAAACGCCGTCAAGCACCTCCAGGAATCAAAATAACCGATCGCGCTTTTGGTACTGGCTGGCGGATGCCAATTGCTAAGAAATTACCCGTTTATGAACCTACAACAATCACTCTTTAACCGACAAAAATTAACTCCTTATCTGTTTTTATTACCGGCGATCGCTTTATTAGGATTGACGGTCTTTTTCCCCGCGATTCAGGCGTTTGCCCTTAGCTTTACCAGATATGAATACGATATTACTCAGCCTCCTGAATGGGTAGGATGGGAGAATTTCCAACGGCTGTGGCAAGACGAGATATTTTGGCAAACAATCAAAAATACACTGCTGTATTTAATTGGCGTAGTACCAATCTTAGTAATTGCACCTTTGGGATTGGCTATTATCGTTAATCAAAAATTGCGCGGCATAAATTGGTTTCGTACCGCTTTTTATACCCCTGTGGTAATTTCGATGGTGGTAGCAGGAATCGCCTGGAAAGCTCTTTATACCCAAAATGGTTTATTAAATCAATTTCTGCAACAAGTTGGCTTCTCCGAAGGTATTCCCTGGTTGACTAATCCCAATTTAGCTATTTGGAGTGTAATGTTGGTAACTGTCTGGAAAGGCTTAGGCTATTACATGGTAATTTATCTGGCAGGATTACAGTCAATCTCTCCAGAGTTATATGAAGCAGCAGCGATCGATGGCTCAGATAGCTGGCAAAAACATCTAGATATTACTATTCCCTTGATGCGCCCTTATTTATTCTTAGTAGCAGTAATCTCGGCAATTTCAGCTACAAAAGTATTTGAAGAAATTTTTATTATGACTCAAGGAGGGCCGAGAAATAGTTCTAAAACTATAGTTTATTATCTTTACGAACGAGCATTTCAAGATTTAGATATTAGCTATGCCTGTACTATTGGCTTCGTCCTATTTTTGGGTATTTTAGGATTATCAATTATCAATTTAAAGCTGACAAAAGAAAACAATAAATAACTTGATTTTTATAGTCTTAAAGATAATTTAGCCCATCGATCTCCATAAAATATAGATTGTTATCTCAAAGTATCAGCAATTAGTTAATCTGGCTGTCTATGTAAAATCACTTATACACCAAAGTATTAGGAAAATTTAAAAAACTCTAAAATAAAATAATTAAATTAGATTCATAAGATCGCTAATTCAGATCACTAATCAAATAACTTGCTTTAGTTAATATACAGATAGTTATAAGTAAGATTAAATCTTTAAACTTAGAAACTTATTAAGATTAAATGAGGTATACAAACTATGGTTAGCGTTGCTCAAGCGAGTCCAAGCGATCGCGTTAAATTTATTAAAAACACTTATATTCATCTAGCAGGTGCGATTATAGCTTTTATCCTGGTAGAGTTTATTTTATTCCAAATAGGTATTGCCGAAGCACTTACTGGTTTCATCGCTGGGAATAGATTTGGCTGGTTAATGATTTTAGGGGGTTTTTCTTTACTAGGATGGTTGTCTCAAAGTTTGGTAGCCAAAGCAGACCAAGTAGGCTTACAGTATACAGGTTTAGGGGTTTATATTAGACCTCTTGCAAAAGTCTGATAAAAAAGAGATAAATAGGTCAGTGAAGATGAAAAAAAATGACCTACGAAAAAGTAAAAAGCTTGACCCCAGAAAAGTTCAAACGCTTATGTG
>JBHJNW010000089.1:0-3705 GCA_050330395.1 Pleurocapsa sp. | reverse complement strand
AGGAGCGATCGCCACTGCCCTGGAAATTTATGCGGCAGATAAGGGGAAGAGGAATAGCTACGGAATTAAACAGCAGAATTTAACTGTAGATCTTTTTGCTACTCAAGGAAAAGTAGCAGAAAAATCCCCGCTGGAGCTATTTTTAGAGCAAGCTAAACTATCCCCAGAAGATAGTGCGCAAGTTAAACTGTGGCAGAAAAGTTTTATTGGTTTATTTGAGATTAAGTCTATACATAACGATCATTATCAGTTAATGAACTGGTTGACAGCGAAAACCTACAAAATTTATGGTCATTCCCAAATGTCGGATAAAGAGACATCAAGATGGCAGCCAGGCGAAATTATCCTCAGCATTATTGCACCAATCAACGATGACGAATGGTTCTTTTTTAGCGATCGCATTATCAAAGGCAGATTAAGCCAGCCTAAACTAGCCGTAGCTATTGGCGAATTTAGAGATAATTATCCCGAAGCTTTGTATGCCGATGCCCCAGAATTATTAGAACAGGCTTGGTCATCGGTTGCCGTATATCACCAAGAGTTTGTCGATTACATGGGGAGCGATCGCATCACCCTACCTGGTTATAAATTAAATCAAAAAATTGGTGAACTCCAGCAAATCATGAGCCAGAAGAAACTAGCCGAAGCTGGGATTGATCAATCTAAGTCATTATCAGAGTTACTTAAGGAGTCGGGTAAAACCGAGGCAGAATTTACCGAGGCTGCCACCGACTTAGGGGCAGATGCCCAAGCCGTCGCTAACGTAATTAGTCACCAAGACAAGTCGATGGTAACTCCTAAAGTGGATTTACCTCCCGAAATCAAGCAGGCGGAATCTGTAACGGTGTTTTCCGATCCCAAATGGGGACAGATGTTTTTGCCTACCTACGAAAAATTTACCGGCTTGTTAGCCCAAGAAAATCCAGCAATAGCTGAAAATAGCCATCTTTTGGTTCGTAAATATTTAGAACAGCCTGAAGCTAACTACTTTGTTTGGCAACAGCTCAAACAACAATATCCGCAAGCCTTAGAAAAGCTAGTGGGCAATTATTTAGAGCAACCTAAGTTTAATCTCGAAACCGATTTAGACAAATTATTGCTAGAACACGACAAATCATCAACTCCCCAGTTACCCTCAATAGCTAGTGTTCCCATACACCTTAATGATCTGTTTGAAACAGCGGTAGCACAGGTGCAAAAAACTAAATCCAAAACCAAAAAGCAAAAGAAAAAGAAAGGGTTTTTAAAGGCATGAAATCAGAAGCGCGCAACTAATTGGAATGACTACACTTTCAATTTACAAACTAAAAAAAAGAGGTGTTAATCGTAACACCTCTAAAATCATATTTACGAAGGAAGAATATACAAAGTAGAATAGAATGTTTCTACCTTTTGGCGATCGCCACTAGGCAGCGCGACGAGTGATTAAACCCCAGATGAAGATTAATAGCATTGCACCAAGTACGGCAAAGATGATGCTAGGAATGCTTAAAGCCCCTACTGTTGCTCCAGCTGCTGCCGAGCTACCCAGCACTGATTGACCAATAAAGCCTCCTACTAGTGCGCCTAAAATACCTAAACCAATTGTGGCAAAAATTCCGCCACCCTGATGACCAGGATAGATTAATTTTGCTAAAGCTCCCGCGATTAATCCTAATACTAACCAAGCTAAAATACCCATATTTTGCTCCTAAGCTCTTAATTATTTATGTAGTTACTTATTTACGTATTTATGTTTTACGCTGTTGTAATCACAATATCGGTTCTCAAATGCAAATTCTTCTATCTAAATGCAGATCTTAATTTGTCTAGTTTATCTATCAAAGTGAATAGAGCAATTTAATGGGTTAAGAAAAAATTAAGCATATTAAGCAAAATATAGTTGTGATTAATTGCGACTAGCAGTACCCTTGAAGCTGTATCTAGAAAATGATGCAGCATTTGGTAAGCTTGTTAAACTTACTTGTTACTTGGGTTACTTAAGTTTTTTTCTGCTTCTGTAATCACTAATCAGTAATTATTTTTCTTCTATTTCAATTCCCGCAAGATGTTCGAGTTTTTCTTCTGCTTGAATAATTTGTTCTGTGGGGGCAAACACAGTTAAACCACCTGGAATACACTTAATCTCAATCGGGGTTTCGCCAATGAGTTCACCATCCACGACTACTTTTTGAGGAGGATCAGTCGTTACCTTGACCCATTTGGTGCGTAAATAGCCAATATCATCTCTTTCTGCTGCCTCTTCGTTGCTGGCAGTTTGAAGTAGATGATAAGAAATAGCGATCGCACTAGCTCTATTTTCAGGGGTAACGATAGTAACATCTAGTAAGCCATCATCATAGATGACTCCTGCTGGACCCTGAGCCAAAATAGAAGTAGGAGGTGCAGCGTTGGCGATCGTAATCGCATTAGCTTTAACTTTAATTACTTTGTCATCAGTTTCGAGGATCGTATCAAATTTCTCAAAGTCCTTAAGCTGCTTTATTCCTGAAAGTACATAAGCGAGCATTCCCAGACGATTTTTAGTTTGGCGATCGGCATCTTCTACCGTTTCTGCCTCAAACCCAACACCTGCTAGCAAAATCATTGGTCTACCATTACACAGCCCCGCATCAACTTTGCGAGTTGCACCATCAACAATTACTTTACATGCTGCTTCGATAGTGTCGGGAATATTTAAGGCATTAGCAAAGGCATTAGCTGTGCCTCTAGCGATCGCCCCCAAAGGAATATCAGTTTCGATTAAAGCTTCCGCTACTGCCGAAATCGTCCCGTCTCCTCCCGAGGCGATCACTGCCTCAACCTGATTTTTGACTGCTTTGCGGGCTAACTCTCCCCCGTCGACCTCCTCGGTGGTAAATTGAATATCTAAGTCAAATTCTGGCTCTAGGATGCTTTTGATCGTTGCTAAATCTTGCTCAGAGTTACCTTGACCAGCAACAGGATTAAATATTAAACAGGCAGAACGGGTCATGATCTTAATAGTGTATCGGTGAAAGGTATAACTTTTATCTTAGATAAGCTTATCTTAAACTAGTTCTGTCTAGAGACAGAACTCAGCTCATAGTATTGATTAAAACTAATTACTTCACCCAGGTAAAATAGAATGTAGTTCCCTGATTTAGTTGCGATTCTAGCCAAATTTTACCACCTTGTTCATCAATAATTTTCTTCACTATCGATAATCCAATGCCAGTGTTCTCTGCTTGATCTCTAGCAGTTAAAGTTTGAAAAATAAGAAAGATTTTTTTTTGATTTTCTAGAGCAATACCAACTCCATCATCTGCTACAGAAAACTGATATTCTTTGGGATTTTCTTGAACGGAAATATCTATCAAACCATCGTGGCGATGATGATGCTTAATAGCATTACTAATCAGATTACTAAACACCTGTTGTAAAGACAGGGCTTTGGTTTCTATAGTTGGCATTTTGCCATTGATATTAATTACAAACTCAGGTGGAGGAGCAAGAGAATCAATAATTTCTTGTAGTAATTTTTGGACATCAACTATCTTTGTTTCGCGATTAACTCTGACAGCACGAGAATATTCTAATAATCCGTCAATAAAACTAGTCATGCGTTGCTGACTGCCTGACACAAGTAGGTGAAAGCATTGATATCTGGTTAAAGAGAAGAAAAGGGAGAGTATTCATGGTTAGCTAAAAATAGAAGTTTTCAAGCCAATATCTCATGTTTAGCTC
>JBHJNW010000088.1:0-71655 GCA_050330395.1 Pleurocapsa sp. | reverse complement strand
GATGTCGATATTTTTAATGGCACAGTTTGGGATAATTTGATTTACGGTAATCCTCTAATTGATCGAGAACAAGTCAAGCAAGCCTGTCGGATCGCTCGGGTTGATGAATTTATCCATGAGCTACCCCAAGGGTATTTAACCGTAGTCGGAGAAAGAGGCGTGAGACTTTCGGGAGGGCAAAAGCAGCGTCTGGGTATTGCGAGAGCTTTAGTTGTCGATCCCGACATCTTAATTTTTGATGAAGCAACATCTAGCTTAGATTATGAGTCGGAACGTTCGATCCAGTTAGCCATGAGAGCGATTTTGGGTACACGCACCACCCTGATTATCGCTCACCGCCTTAGTACTATCCGTGAAGCCGATCAAATTGTCGTATTGGATGCAGGGAAAATAATTGAGATCGGCAATCACGCGGAATTATTAAACCAAGGCGGTATTTACCATCGCCTCCATTCTTTACAAGAAACAGGCGAGGTTTTTAATTAATAGCTATTAGCTAAAAACCAGAAAGTCTAAACGAAGCCGATCTACACCCAGCCAATTAAGCAATATGCGATCGCAATACTGAACGAGGTGCGCGACGTACTCGACATTTAATAGTTGTTTTACCAAGCAGCTGATGTGCTTCATATCGATGACAACCAGAGAAACCATAATACTGTCCATCTACTTCTAAAACATCAAATTGAATATCTTGATTTTAGTTCAAAAGCTAAAAGCTTTTTTGGTAAAAATACTTAGCAATTAAAGAGAACTATTGATCGGTAAAATATAACTAATTTCTATGGGCAGTTAATTAATGAACACTTTTCCCGAAACTCTAGACGCAGCAGTTGAACAGGCAAAAGAAGCCACTCAAGCAGCGATCGCCGACGGCTATAAACTAGTTCAAGTAGAGTTAGTTGTGCCTGAAATTGCCCTCAAGTCTGAGGCTTTAGCCTTAGAGTTTGCCCAACTGTTTGCTGAATCTGCTTCAAAAGTCAAGGTAATGTTTCCCGATACGGGTGCAGCCGCATTAGCTAAACGCAACTGGGGAGAACAGCCTTTTCAAGTTACAGACATGGGTAGTCGCTTTACTTCAATTGAAACCCAAATTACTCCAGAAGATGAAATCTTTATTGTGGCTTGTCCTTCGGCGGTGGAAGTAGAGCGCGCCGAGAAACTAAGTCAGCTTGCAGGCGATCGCCCTGTGATTTTTTTGATTCCCCAATTAGAAGACGTGGCGGTAGTTGGGATCGGATTGGCTGCCCGACAGCTGCGCGATCGCTTTATCCAAAATATTTATTCCTGTTATTATCTACGTCCTCTTGAAGATGGCGCAATTGTGCGTTGTCATCCCTCTCCCTGGCAGGTATGGTTAGAGCGAGAATCTGGCTATGAGTTGGCTACTGAACTAGCTACTAAACCCATGGGAGAAGATTTGGAACGACTAATGATCCGCTTGACTAACCCCGAAGAAGATAGTAACACTAAGCAACCAAGGAAAAAAACTAGCTTGTTAGGTAGTTTACAAAAGTTTCTGAAAGCTCTTAGTCAATAGTTTTTGGTATGGCTGCCAAGCTAGATCTAAGGTGGCTGTTTGCCTTAACGAAATATGTCTGATTCTTTTTGTGGTGGATCTAAAAAGTTTTGAGCGATTTTATTTTTGAATCCAAATATAAATTTTGGCTAGCTGCCAGCATTGTCGTCGCTATGCTGTTTAGCCTATCGGGATTTGGAGTATCTTTAAATGCCTATACTATTCAAGATGATGCTCGACAGCACGTTTTTTGGTTGCAGCGATTGAATGATTCTGAGCTATTTACCAACGATTTAATTGCTGACTATTTTAGCTCTGTCGCTCCAGCAGGCTACAAATTTTTATATTGGTTCGCTAATTTATTGGGACTCGAACCACTAGTATTTAATAAAATACTTCCTTTGTTGCTTGGTGTTGGCACTAGCATTTATGCTTTTTTAGTAACTCTTGAAATCTTTCCTCTCCCCTTGGCGGGGTTTTTGTCTAGTCTGCTGTTAAATCAAAATCTCTGGCTATTAAACGATCTGGTTTCGGGTACTCCCAGAGCTTTTTTTTATATTTTGTTTCTCGGATTTATTTATTATTTACTGCGGCAAGAATTGTTCCCCTGTCTGCTGCTAATTATTTTGCAGGGTTTGTTTTATCCCCAAGTAGTCTTAATCTCCGCAGGTATTCTTAGTCTCAATCTGATTACTCAACAAGGCAGATATTTTTATTTAATCGGATTAATCGCGGCAGTTTTTATTTTGGGAGTTTATCAACTACAAACTGCCGAATTTAGTGAAGTTATAACTTTAGAAGCTGCCAAACGGCTACCCGAATTTTATCCGGGAGGAAGAAGCGAGTTTTTTGGAGAAAATCCCTGGATTTTTTGGCTATCAGCTAAAAGAAGCGGATTTTTCCCTTTTGAATGGCAATATTCAGCAATGTGTGCCTTTGGCTTGTTTTTGCCGCTCATCACTAGATTCCCGCGTCAGTTTCCTTTAGTCCGTAAAATTAACGCTAAAGTGAGGATTATTTGGCAAATACTTTTTACTTCTCTGGGTTTATTTTTCCTGTCTCATTTACTGCTATTTCGCTTACATTTGCCCAGTCGATATTCTCAACATACTTGGCGAATTATTATTGCCTTAAGCACTGGAATCGCTCTGGCTATATTGCTGCGTCAACTCCTGCTAAACATGGCAAATTTGCCTAAAAAACGCCAGCTGGCGATCGCGATCATCGCGATGATCGTCATCTTGTATCCGACGATTAAAGTTCAGTCTCGTTCTGAGCGACTCAGCTATCTTACGGGGCAAGCACCACAGCTTTATCAATTTTTACAGCAGCAACCTAAAGATGTTGTTATTGCTAGCCTTAGTTTGGAAGCAGACTTTATCCCTAGCTTTGCCCAGCGTACAGTCTTGGTTTCCAAAGAATACAGTATTCCCTACCATTGGGACTATTATGCCCAAATTCGTCAGCGAACCAAAGATTTGATTCAGGCTCAATATAGCTCTAATCAAGCCGCTCTCAATCAGTTTATTCAACAGTACCAAGTCGATTTATGGCTGATCGATCAAGCTGCTTTCACCCCTGAATACTTAAGTACTAACCCTTGGCTAAGTCAGTTTCAGCCAGAAACGCCCAATGCGATCGCTTCTTTACAACAAGCCAAAGAACCTTCAATCGTTAGTAAAGTAGACCGATGTAGCATATTTAAAACTACAAAATTAAACCTTTTAAATGCTCAATGTATCGTCAGAATTCAGGAGTCAAAAAAAGAGTAATCTAACTTGAAGATAAATCAAATACCTGACATAAAAACAATCATCGCCATATCTAAATTAGACCAATGTGCATAAATATACTTTTTCATACTTCATACTTCATACTTCATACTTCATACTTCATACTTCATACTTCATACTTCATACTTCATACTTCATACTTCATACCCAACCAAAATTTATGATTCATGCACATTGGTCTATTTAATAACACTACGTAAAGCTATACACTTTTAACAATTTAAACTAGTTAAGAATTGATCATAATGTCCGATCCCACCGTTAATCAAAAATCTTTTGGTTTATTCCTCGTTTGGAAAAAATATCAAAGAAGAGCAGAAGTCATGGCACCTCTAATAAACTGCAAACTAAAATTTATTCCCCATTTATTTAAAAACAAATATTTGCGTCCGCTTGATTATTTAATTAAATTAATAGTCAGCGTTAAAGATATCTGGCTCAGAAAACCCAAGTTTGTTGTTGCTCAATGTCCTCCTACTTTTAGCGCACTTCCCCCGTGGCTCGCTAAGACTCCATACGTGATTGATGCTCATAATCCATTGTTTCAAGTGGCAATGTGGCAGAATCTACCTTTAAGTAAAAGTATATTGCATAATGCTTTAGGGATAATTGTACACAATGCAGAAATGTTTCAGTTGGTTAAAAAGAATTATCCCTCAGCTCAACTGTTTACTATTTGCGATCCACTTGAATCAATCCAACCGGCTCAAGCTCAAAAACGCCATCCAAAGCAGATATTAGTCATTGCTTCTTTTGATCCTTGGGATGAACCAGTAGATTTGCTAATTGAAACCATGGCAGCACTAGCTGATTTTGATTTTATTATTACTGCCGATCCTGATAAACTCGCTTTAGAAACAGCAGCCAAACTCAGGCTATTAAAGAATGTCAAGCTTACTGGTTTTTTAGCGACAGCCGAATATCATCAGATGTTGTGTTCTAGCTTGGCAGCGTTGGTTTTGACTACTAGCGATGCGACTCAGCCAAGCGGTGCTTGTGAAGCTTTATCTTCCAACACTCAACTAATTATTAGTAAGACCTCTCTGACTCAAAAGCTTTTTGGCGAATGGGCTGTGCTAGTAGAAAATTCTTCTGAATCAATTATTCAGGCGATCGAGAACTTATCTCTACAAGAGTTAGATCTTGCCCCATATCGTGAGCGATGGAATGCTTCGGTACATCAGGAAATCTCTCGGCTGATTAAATTGACAGATTAAGAACCCAAAAACATAACAGGTTTAACATTCCGTGATCTCAAGTTTTCAAAAGAAGCTTGAGATCACGGAATGTTACAGATTTGACCACCTCAAGCAGAGTTGTAGTTGACTAGGCAGACGCTAGTCTGGGATAAAGACTTTCGGGAGAATAAGTTGCTGATAGTTTTTGAGCAGATGTCTTTAACTGCTCTAATCTTTGAGAATCGTCTAAAATTTGGTGGATAATTGCGATTAAATGAGGATAGCTATCGAAAAATAAAGTAGAGTTTTGAAATTCCGCCGAAACATTGTATTCCTTTGGTAAGATTCCTGGTTTAGCTGCCCTAAGCATATTAAAGATCATGCCAGACTCTTTTGTTTTGCCATAAACTTCCGTACTATTTCGGCTGATAAATTGATTGTTGAGCAAAAGATCGCAATTGGCGATCGCCCGATCAAATTCTTCTCCGTAAACAAATGAATCGTAGTAATGAACCTGATAACCAGAATCAATCAGCTTAGTAATAGCTGTACCTATTTCGGCTTTTTCTCGCTCATTGACATATCCCAGAAGATGCAAATAAATGCGATCGCTTAAAGTCTCAGAGTTCTGTTGTAAAGCTTTAAATAATCCTAGATAATCTCTTTTAGCTTGAGTAATAACTCCAGGTATGCAAATTGTCAGAAGCTCATTTGATTGAGAATGATCTTCCATCCCTTCATATATCGCAAAGGGAAATATCGTGATTGGAGATTTGCATGCATACTTTAGTAAAGCTTCTTTCTGCCCTTCACTATGGACAATAATCTTAAGCTGATAGTTTTGTTCATATTGAGCCAGCATTTTTTTCCTAATCGGTTTATAAATTAGATAGTCCACGACTGCACGAGCTAGGATACGCGAATAATCTCGATTTTGGTCTTTATTCTTTAAACTCAAAACCAAAGTATTCATAGCTCTACTGAGGTTATCGTTATACCATTCTTCGCATTGGTGAATATGTAAAAATATTTCTTTAGTTTGAGGTTTAAATTGCGAAAACTCAAGATAATTGTCAAAAATAGTACAAATATGTATCCGCTCAAAAGCAATTTTTTCAATATCATCGAGCAATTTTTTTAAAGATTGCCCTCGTTCTAAGACTACTAAACTAGAATTATTTGGTAAGCCATTTTCTTCTAGAGCTTTCTGGATCAAAGGCAGAGTGTAAACAATTATTTTATTGTTCTGATTGTTGGCATAGGTTTTGAGTAAACCGTTGACTGCTGAATAGTGGTTGGGTTCGCTAACTTCAATAATTCCAATAAGCATAAACTATGAGCGATTAACAATATCTTAAATTATCTATAAACACTTGATTAGCAACAACTAATCAACTCTGAACTACCCAAAACATATTGAATACTAGCAAAAAATCAACCGTATTATAATTATCTTGTATTCCCTTGAAGCAAGTTTTCGATAAATAAATATTTTTGCTTCAAACAAACTTCATACTTTCAGTACATATCAGCACATCAAATATTTATATTTTTTCAAACCAAAAAATTATATCCTTATTGTCTTTTTTGTCCAAGTTTTAAATTCAGAATTTTTACTGATCAGCTATCGACATAATTAAGAGCTTATTGTATTATGGCAAAAAATCAATAGTGAATATACTGAGTAGTAATTACTTACAAAAATACAGTAAAATTGAAACTCAGAAATCATGGCTGAGAGCTTCGCTTTGAACTTATTAGACAATCACCACAAGAATTAAATTATGGGTATAGCAATTATTACTGGTTCTGCTGGTTTAATCGGCTCAGAAGCGGTCAGATTTTTTGGTAATTTGGGAATGGATGTTGTTGGCATTGACAATGATATGCGTAAGTTTTTTTTCGGGGAAGAAGCTTCAACTAAGTGGAACCGCCAAAGATTGGAAAAAGAACTGGCTAATTATCAACACTGTGAAGTGGACATACGAGATTACAACGAAATTAAAGAGATTTTCCAACGTTTTGGTAACGATATTGCTTTAATTATTCATACCGCAGCTCAACCATCCCATGACTGGGCTGCCAAAGATCCTTTTTCGGATTTTACAGTTAACGCTAATGGTACGCTAAATCTTCTGCAAGCAACCCGTGAATACTGTCCTGATGCAGTGTTTATCTTTACATCTACTAACAAAGTATATGGAGACCTTCCTAATTCTTTACCTTTGCAAGAATTAGCAAAGCGCTGGGAAATAGATTCGGATCATGAATATCACGTAGGCATACCAGAAAGCATGAGTATTGATCAGTGTAAACATTCTTTATTTGGAGCTTCCAAAGTTGCTGCTGATGTGCTAGTTCAAGAATATGGACGCTACTTTGGTATGCGAACAGCCTCATTTAGAGGCGGTTGTTTAACTGGACCAAATCATTCAGGAACCGAGCTTCATGGATTTTTAGCTTACTTAGTTAAATGCACTGCTATTGGTAAACCATACACTATCTATGGCTACAAAGGTAAACAAGTCCGCGATAATATTCATTCTTCAGATTTAATCGCTGCCTTTTACGAGTTTTATAAAAATCCTCGTGTAGCTGAGGTTTATAACATTGGTGGTGGCAGAGAAAGCAACTGCTCGATGCTAGAAGCAATTGAAGTGGCGCAAGAGCTTTCAGGCAGGGAATTAAATTATTCTTATACCGATAATAATCGTAGTGGCGATCATATTTGGTATATCAGCGACTTATCAAAGTTCAAGTCTCATTATCCTGACTGGTCGCTTAAATATAACATTAACCAAATATTATCAGAAATTTACGAAAGTGGTGTAACCAGATGGAATGAGAAATGATTAATCTAGGAAAATATTCAATATTAGGTGTCAACATTAATGCTGTTGATTACGATTTTGCGGTTTCGGCAATTACCGCAGCGGCTATCAAAAGAAAACCTTATTCTGTCAGTGCTTTGGCGGTACATGGTGTGATGACTGGATTCTTGGATACTACTCATGCCAGACGCTTAAATGGTCTAGATCTTGTTGTACCAGATGGACAGCCTGTAAAATGGGCGCTGGGTTGGTTATATAGAAAACATCTACCCGACCGCGTTTATGGACCAAATCTAACTCTCAGAGTGGCGGAATCTCTAACTAAAGAAAGATTAAGCGTTTATCTTTATGGTAGTAAAAGAGAAACATTAGAAAAATTCGCTCAAAATCTCAAACGACTCTATCCTGGATTCAAAATTGCTGGAATGGAAGAATCTAAGTTTAGACGGCTTTCTGACTCCGAGCGTATACAGTTAGTTGAACGAATCAAAAACTCTGGAGCTAGTGCGGTCTTTCTGGGCTTAGGTTGTCCTAGACAAGAAACTTGGGCTTATGAGTATCGCAATTTGCTGAATATACCAGTATTAGCGGTCGGGGCGGCTTTTGATTTTCATGCTGGAACATTACCTCAAGCTCCTAAATGGATGCAAAACGCTGGCTTAGAATGGTTGTTTCGTTTGGTTCAAGAGCCAAAAAGACTCTGGCAGCGTTATGCGATTCTCAATCCACTTTATCTTTGGAATATCCTACAGCAATATTTGGGATTAAAAAAATTCATCCCTTCTATGCCAGATGGCAAAGAAAAAATTGAATCTTATGGATAGACAACTAGACTAATAAAATTATTCAGCAACTAGTAGTATTTATCTTGATATTTTGCCCTTACTCAATTAGTTCTTGATCTTTACAATATCAATAAACAATTAATTGTCAGTCATATATTTAAGCCAGCCATGGTGAAGTTTAATAAGTGTTTCTAGTTTTTTGTTCGCGATAATTAGCCACAGATTCTACTAAGCCAATACCAATAAAGTTAGACAACAAGGCAGAACGCCCGTAACTCATCCAAGGCAAAGGAATTCCCGTAATTGGTGCTAATCCTATGGTCATACTGATGTTAATCACGATTTGAAACACAATTATTGTTAAGATGCCAATCGCTAACAAAGAGCCAAAGTTATCTTTTGCAGTAGAGGCAATCCAAATCAAACGGATACAAATCAACCAAAATACTGATAACAAAATAATACAGCCTAAAAAACCGAACTCTTCTCCCACCGCCGAAAAAATAAAGTCCGTATGCTGTTCGGGAATAAAATTAAGCTGAGTTTGAGTGCCTTGATGCCATCCCTGTCCCCAAAGTTTACCCGCACCAATGGCAATTCGCGATTGAATTAAATGATATCCACCGCCTAAAGGGTCTTGTTCTGGATCAAGAAACATAATTAATCGTGCTTTTTGATAGTCCTTAAGCAAGTTCCAGAAAAAATTTCCTAATTCTACTGCACCTAAGTTAATCGTTATGGCGCTAAGAGTGGAAACAACTTTACTAGGCAAAGTTAGCCAAGCTATTCCCGCCACGATCAGAACCCACAACAGCCAGCCTGGAAGATAGATATGATATAGAATGGCAGAAACCAACGGAGAAATCATTAATATTAGCCATCCCGTATTAACATTTGCCCAATACAGCATAGCGATTACGATTGCTCCAAAAACCAAAGAAGTACCTAAATCAGGTTGTAAAAATACTAAACCCCAGGGAATAGCTGTAATTGTCAAGGTTCTAACCACTGTTTTTAAATCTGCTCCATCTTGATTATGCAGTAAGGCTGCCAAGGTAATAACCATGGCGATTTTGGCAAACTCTGAAGGCTGAACGTTAAAACCCGCAATATTAATCCAGCGTTGCGCTCCTTTAGCCGCAACCCCTGTTGCCATTACTGCGATCAAAGATATATTGGTCAAAGCATATATTACCCAATGCCAACGCAATAATAGTTGATAATGCCAACGAGAAAAAACTAAAACTATTGCCAAACCCAGTACGCTAATGAGCCAATGTTGATAGCTATAACTATGTTCTCCAGGAAGTTCGGTACTGTAAATAGTCAATCCTCCAAACGCGGTCAACCCAATGATCAGCATCAGTAATAGCCAGTCTAGCTTTCTCCAGGAGGAGAGTAAGAACAATGCTTGTTGAGCGATGTGTGTCAGCTTAAGTTTTGAAGTACTTGTACTTGGTTTTCTAGATTGAGAGCGAAGTTTAATCACTTTATTAGCAATAAAAATATAACATTTGAAAAAATTGTCTGAGCTTACTGCAATGAGAATACTGAGCAGTTTAATATTTAATTACCAAAGACGCAGCACATTACTGTCGATCCTACTAACTATTTAAATTTTGGCAAGCTAAACCTAGTAAATTCGTCCACTCAATGTCCCAAGATTTAATCAAATGTAGTTATTGGGATTGCTGACAATTTAATTTTTAACTCCAGAATCCAGAAATAGATCAATCTGACAAGGTAGAAATTGATGTCAAACTTACAACCCAAGTCACATAACTCTCCATCTACTAACTATTTTCAATTTGAAGCAGATTTTGTTGGCTCTCTCCAGTGCATTCCAATGCAGGTAAGAATGAAGCTAGATAACTGCGGTGTTAAACTGAAATTGTCACACTGGAATCAATTGAGCCAAATAGAACGCCAAGCACTGGTAGATATGCCCTGTACTAATCAAGCAGAAAGCCAAATTTATCGTCAATTCCTGCAAAATTTGATTGTGGCTAAAACTGGTCAACCTGCTCAAGAATTAGCGATTAATCCTCATCCACCGTGGCTAAACGAAACAGATATTCCCAGCAGCGTCGTCGAAAAAGCCAAAGAATGCCAAGTCAATCTATCCGTGAAGCAGTGGTCTAACTTGACCCCCGCCCAGCGTTTTGCCGTGATTAAACTGAGTCGTCCCAGTCATGAAAATAAAAACTTTATTCCAGCACTGCAAGAGTTTGGTGTCTTATCTATTAATTGAAGCAGATGAGCGATCGCTTTGCCAGACTGAGGCAAGCTCTTCGGGCGATCGCACTCTAGGTTTGGTTAAGTAATGACTTGTTTGCTAAGCGACTAGGTAGTATTTACCTGAACACAGACAAAAAGAGAGTTTTCAGATGAATCGATCAATGATAATCTTAAAGATGGCAAAATTTTACACTTTTTTTAAGATTTTACCTGCCATATAAAACAGCTAACCACCAAGTAGATATAAAAAAATGGTAGCCACCACAGATAAAACAAACACTGGTAAAATTACCCAAATTATCGGTCCCGTTCTAGATGCCGAGTTTCCTAGCGGAAAAATGCCGCGTATTTATAACGCCTTAAAAGTAGAGGGAAAAAATCCAGCCGGACAAGACGTTTCAGTCACTTGCGAAGTGCAACAACTACTTGGTGATAACCAGGTTCGCGCTGTTGCCATGAGTGGTACTGACGGATTAGTTAGAGGTATGGATATTGTCGATTCTGGCGCACCGATTAATGTACCTGTAGGTAAATGTACATTAGGTAGAATTTTCAATGTGCTAGGGGAACCTGTAGATGAGAAAGGACCCGTTAGTACAGATGAAACTTTTCCCATCCATCGACCTGCTCCTAAGCTAACTGATTTAGAAACCACACCCAAAGTATTTGAAACTGGTATTAAAGTTGTTGACTTACTCACTCCCTACCGTCAAGGTGGGAAAATTGGCTTATTCGGCGGTGCAGGCGTTGGTAAAACCGTTATTATGATGGAATTGATCAACAACATCGCCATTCAGCATGGCGGTGTATCCGTCTTCGGTGGTGTAGGAGAAAGAACTCGTGAAGGAAATGACCTTTACAATGAGATGATCGAATCCAACGTAATTAATGCCGATAATCCCGAAGAATCAAAAATTGCTTTGGTTTATGGGCAAATGAACGAGCCACCAGGAGCTAGAATGCGCGTTGGTCTATCAGCATTAACTATGGCTGAATACTTCCGCGATGTTAATAAACAAGACGTATTGCTGTTTATTGATAATATTTTCCGCTTTGTGCAAGCTGGTTCTGAGGTGTCGGCACTTCTCGGTCGTATGCCTTCAGCGGTAGGATATCAGCCTACTCTTGGTACTGATGTAGGAGATTTGCAAGAGCGGATTACTTCTACCAAAGAAGGTTCAATTACTTCGATTCAAGCGGTGTATGTACCTGCGGATGATTTGACTGATCCTGCTCCTGCAACTACCTTTGCTCACTTAGACGGAACTACAGTGTTATCTCGGGGACTAGCTTCTAAGGGTATTTATCCAGCGGTAGATCCTCTAGATTCTACTAGCACTATGCTGCAACCCAGTATTGTTGGTGAAGAACACTACAACACTGCTCGTGCGGTTCAGTCGACTCTGCAAAGATATAAAGAACTGCAAGATATTATCGCCATTCTTGGTTTAGATGAACTTTCTGAAGATGACAGAATTGTCGTAGATCGCGCTCGCAAAATTGAACGCTTTTTGTCTCAACCTTTCTTTGTCGCAGAAGTATTTACAGGCTCTCCTGGTAAATATGTGTCTTTAGAGCAGACTATTAAAGGTTTCCAAGCTATTTTGAATGGCGAATTAGATGATTTGCCTGAACAAGCATTTTATCTAGTGGGAGATATTGAAGAAGCAAAAGCAAAAGCCGAGAAGCTGAAAGCGGCTGCTTAGAATCGTTAATCAGTGGATAGTTACTAGTAGAGGCGGCGATCGCCTTGGGGACAGTTATCAGTTATTCATCAAAGTTGGCTGATAACTGTGAATCAAAGCCTAGTAGCTGATTAAATAGTCACTCATTAAATAAAATATCTACAAGAAATGGTATTAACTGTAAAAGTAATTACTCCCGACAAGACAGTCTGGGATGATCAAGTAGAAGAGATTATTCTACCCAGCACCACTGGACAACTGGGAATTCTTTCTGGTCACGCGCCTCTGTTGACGGCTTTAGAGGTAGGCGTAATGCGCGTGCGTCCTAACAAGGAGTGGAAAACGATCGCTTTGATGGGTGGTTTTGCCGAAGTAGAAAATGACGAGATCAAAATTTTAGTCAACGGTGCAGAACTAGGTGATAACATTGATCGAGATGCTGCTCGCACCGAGTATCAAGAGGCACAAACCAGATTTCAAAAAGTTGAAAAGAGCGAAGATCGTCAAGAGAAAATCCAAGCTGAAAACTCAATGAGAAAAGCCAGAGCGCGCCTGCAAGCCTCAGGTGGAATGGTCTAAATAGCTAAAAAACTGCCAGAGGAGAAATAAAGGACGACCTAAAATTGTCAATTATTTTAAGTCCCGATAGTACCTAGATTGAGCTGAGCCAAAATTTCAACATCAAAGGGCAGAATAGTATTTAGTTCTGCCCTTTGATCTGTAGGTTGATATTATAGAAAAGAGCAATTTAAATTTGGCAACTTCAATTTAAAATTTCATTCTCTGCCTGGCATTTAGTTAGTTCCAGTAAACACAATATGAGGAAACTTAGTTTGAGCTTGAGTCATCGGAGTAGTCTTGCCCCTTTCCGTCCAAAAATTGATGACTTCTGTAGCTTGGTTAAGGATTTCAATACTTTCTGCTTCTTCAATCCAATGCTTAGCTTCTAATTCTTCTTTAAGCTGTTGCCAAGCATCGTTACGAGGCCAGAAGTAATAAGCCGTCAGGGGACTCGTACCTTTACCTACTACCTGATCTACGGCGATCGCTACATTTTTGTCTAACCACAAAACTTTTAATTTAAACCTTGCCTCTGACTCCAATTAAGCCTCCAATAATTATTTAAATGAATATTTTACATAATTAACCAAGGATAATTATACAAGAAAGCGAACATGAATAAAAATCAATCCATAGCAATTATTGTTTTTGATATAGATGGCGTGATTAGGGATGTGGGAAATTCTTATCGTAAGGCGATCGCTGACACCGTAGAAAAGTTTACGGGTGGTGCTTGGCGACCAACGATGGAAGACATGGATCAGCTCAAATCAGAGGGAATTTGGAACAACGATTGGTTAGCATCACAAGAACTAATTTATCGTTATTTTGAAGCAATGGAGCAAACTCGTGAGTCAGTCGGTCTAGATTATGACCGCATTGTGGATTTTTTTCAAGAACGTTATCGTGGCAAACACCCTGAGCTTTTTGACGGGTATATTGCTAATGAACCTCTACTGGTATCTCCTAGCTATTTTGAGCAGCTAAATAAAAATCAAATTAGTTACGGCTTTTTTAGTGGTGCAACCAGAGGTTCGGCAGAATTTGTACTTAAACAGCGTTTGAAGCTAGAAAAACCAGTTTTGATCGCCATGGAAGATGCCCCCAGTAAGCCCGATCCCACAGGAATGTTTGCTGTTTTGACTCAAATTGAAACCACTCCTGGCAACATTCCTGTATTTTATTTGGGAGATACGGTGGCAGATATCTATACCGTAATCAAAGCTCAAGAAATCAAACCAGAACGTCCTTGGGTTGCTGTAGGAGTTCTTCCTCCTCATTTACAAACTTCAGAAGCAAAACAAGCCGATTACGCTCAAAAGCTGATGGAAGCTGGTGCAGAAATTGTTTTGAGTAACCTAGAAAAACTAGATTTAAAGCTGATTAGCGAACTAATAAGTTAATCAATTAATAGACAGTATCTTTTTGGCGATCGCTTTTTTTACTGCTTTTTTTACTATGATTAGATTCAAACTCTTTGCGTCTTAATCGCAACTGAATGTCTTCAAGTAACTGGCGATTTACGCCCATCAAATCGGCAATTAGACCAAAGAGCCAAAGCTGAACTCCAATGATAATTAACATTGCAGCTAGAATCAAACTGGGAACACGCGGCTTGGCGGGATTATCGCCAATAATGCCCCAAAAAAGCAGCAGCCAACGACAACAAAGTAGAAAGCCGAAGCCAAAAGGCACACTACCCAGCATCATAAAAAACTGAAGCGGACGATAGGTCATAAAGATCCGCACAATGGTGACAATAGAATGCTGGATGTAGGCGGTAATGCTTTTGACTAACCTAGAAGGACGTAGATAACCATTAATGCGAATCGGTACTGAGGTAACTACCAAACCCCTTTGACCAGCTTGAATAATTGTTTCTAAGGTATAAGTGTATTCATTAAAAACGTTGAGCCTTAAAGCAGCTTCTCGACTCATTGCCCGAAAACCACTGGGAGCATCAGGAATATTGGTCTTGCTAGCCAGACGAACCACAGAACTACCTAGCTTTTGCAGCAGCTTCTTGATTGGAGAAAAATGAGGAATATCGGGGATTGGTCTAGCACCAATGACTATTTCCGCATTACCTTCGAGGATCGGTGCGATCAATTTAGGAATATCTGCTGCACAATATTGATTATCGGCATCGGTATTAACAATAATATCTGCTCCCGCTTTGAGACAGGCTTCGATCCCAGCCATAAAGCCTCTTGCCAGACCTTGATTAGACTGTAAATCGACAATATGATCCACTCCACAAGCCTGCGCTACTTCTAAAGTGCGATCGCGACTACCATCATTAATAATTAGCCATTCTACTTTGTCTATACCTGTTAACTGGCGAGGTAGCTCAGACAAAGTTAGCCCAAGAGTTGCTTCCTCGTTATAGCAGGGAATTTGAATAATCAGCTTCATATCTTTGTTCTAATCAGCTAGAAACTTTTTTGATTGTCCAGAAGGGGAAGGTTTGGCTAGGATTGATTACTACACCATTGATATTATTTTGAGCAAAAGCATAGTCTTTGGTTTGCCACAGAGGAATATAAGGAACATCTTGCGCTAAAAGTTTTTGCAGTTCCACTAAGATAGCCTGACGTTTAGTAGAGTCTTGTTCTTCTCGGGATTGCTCGATTAATTGATTAGCGCGATCGCTATAATAAAATGAACCACGACTCTGGGCAGCACCTTCTTCGCAACCGACATTAGGAGAACCCTGACTACAGCTCAAGAAAGGTTGCAGATAATTATCAGGATCAAGAAAATCAGGATACCAGTCTACTAAAGCAGCAGGATATACTCCCTGACTCAAATTGCTAAAGAACGAAGCTGATTCGATACTGTTAGGCACAAACTGAATGATCCCACCTAACTCTTGTTCGGCGTAGGCTTTGATGGTATCAGCCACAATACCTCGTGTGATCGAGCCAGAGGGATGCCAAATTTCAATAATAGCTGGATTTTCCACTGAATAACCTGCTTTGGTTAGCAATTCTGTGGCTCTGTCTGTATTAACTTCACCATACAACTCTGCAAATGTGGGTCGGTAAATATCAAATGCAGTAGGAAGTAGACTATAAATAGGTTCAGCCTGTCCTTTTAATACTCTCTCATTGATTAAAGCACGATCTATAATAGCGGCGATCGCCTGACGAATCTCTGGCTGATTTAGGGGTTCTTGCTGTAGATTTAACACCAAATAATTAACTACAGTTCCTGAACCTTCAGTTACTTGTATATCGTCTTTGCTGTTAAGTAAGCTTTCAATCTGTTGCGGGTCAAGTGACTGATAAGCTACATCTACTGCCCCAGTTTTGAAACTATTAAATAGATTAGCCGAATTTCCTGCATAAATCTGCATATTTATCCCTTGATTAGCTGGTTTTTCGCCCCAATAGTTATTATTAGCATCAAGACTAATTGAGTCGCTATTAAACTGATTTAGCTTATATTTTCCCGTACCAACTAAGTTATTAGGATTAAATTCTCCTGAACCAATTTTGTAAGCTTGCGGGGATAGCGCACAAGCACCAGGAAAGGCTAATAAAGCAGGAAAAGCAGCAAAAGGCTGCTTAAGACTAATCTTCAGTTGATATTCGGCGATCGCTTCTACAGTCTCAATTACATCTCCTAACAAAAAAGCGGGTTTACCGCCGTTTTCTATAAAACGTTTGATAGAAAATTCCATTGCCTTGGCATCGAAAACAGCACCATCATGGAAAGTAACTCCTTCTCTCAAGGGAATTGTATAGCTTAAACCATCCTCACTAATTTCTGGAATGGCGGTTGCCAACAGTGGCTTAATTTCTGTTGTTCCTACTTCATAGGTGTAGAGACTTTCTGCCACATTATAAATAATATTCAATCCGGCTAGCTCGTAGTTATCTGCTGGATCGAGAGTACGAGGTTTTAAGGTTGTGCCAAAAGAAATTCGATTGCTGTCAACATTATTAATATTTTCGGTAGTTCGACTGTTGTTACACCCTATAGCCAAAAACAAGCAAATTAAAAACAGGCATAGATATCTGCTGATTTTTTCTGGTCGTTGCCAAAGGCAGGAAAATCGATGATTACTCATTATCAAGTAAGATAATTTTAAAGTCTACCTCGAATGATAAAGGGTAATTCACCAGATCGTCTTGGTAAGCAAGCAAAATTAGCAAGTCTTAGGTTGTATTCGCTTAACCCTGCTCTAGATCATAAAAAGCGATCAGGTAATCAAGACCAAAATAATTTTAAGAACAGCTTTGAACAACAGATCAAATCATGTTACGTGTTAGCAACCTTCACGCTAATTAAATATCGTAAATTTGGCTAAAATATCAACTAACCCGAGTTTCTATTCGTCAACTTAAAGTTTTAGAATTTAATCATGGCTATGATAATTCTTTTTCCATTTCGAGCAAGCAAATTATGGCAGATATTCTCCCAAGAACTAGTTATTACGAACTATTAATGTTAGTGCTACGTAGGCGAAAGCGGCTGAAAGTTGTCGGAGAATCAATGCAGCCTTTTCTAAACCCAGGAGATGAGATCCTAGTCGATCCATATGCTTATCACAAAAACCTTCCCAGAATTAATGACATCGTAGTGACAAAGCATCCGCAAGTGAATAACTTAAAGATTGTCAAAAGAGTTTCAGCGATTGAGCGCAATGACCAGTATTTTCTAACTGGGGATAATCCAATTGCCAGTACTGATAGTCGTCATTGGGGAGTAGTAGGACTATTGGACATAGTAGGCAAAGTAACGAGTCGCTTTGCTTAGATAGAACTTAATTGCTAAAGCCAAACTACTAAACTCAAGCTTCGCTGGCAATCTTCAAGAATTACTAACAACTGTTACTGTCTTTGTGACTTTACATAGTGATTATCTGCCTGCTAACAGCAAGATAAAAATTTCTTCATGCTTAGTTCTTAATTGCTAGTTGAAAATCAGCTTGAGTGTCAAAAATTTCAAAAGCTTTATCTAATTGAGTCAGCTCAAACATCATGCGTACTGAAGGGGCAAGAGAGCAAATCCCAAATCTACGCCCTAAGCTTTCAGCGAGACGGAATGCTTTGATTAAAGCCATCAATCCCGCGCTATCCATAAATTCTACCGCCTCCATATTGACGAGCAAAGCGGAATTTACTGAAGATTTTACTTCTGCCGTCAAACGTTCCAAAAATTCTGAAGCATTTGCTGCACTTAAAAAACCTTCTGGTCTGAAAGTGGTAAATTGCGTACGTAGTTGTGTGCTGCTCATTTGATTGTTTCTCACTTTAGATATTGCTTAAAAAAATTAGTTTTATGTTCCAAGAATAATCGGTAAATTCACAGATATCCACTTTTTTCAACCTACTTTATGGAATCTTGATAGGGAGATAAAGCACTACTAAACTTTGCCCAAAAGCTTGGTTAACTGTGGGTATTATGTAAAATGTTTTACATTTTTTTGACCCATGCTATGCCTTGAAAAACCCCATTCCACCTTAACTATGAGAAACACCTTATATTTATAATCAATTTATCGCTTTTCTAGATCAGGGCAATTACTGAATTTTTAGTTTTTGCTGACACCAATTAAACTGCTTTTGACTAGCATCATGAACTTATTATGATTTAGTTTGATCTAATGGTTGGTATTAGAATTTACTAAATCTTTAATTGCTAGAGAATTATGTTTACTTTCATTCAGGTTAAACTACAAAAGTAAAGAACTAGGAGAAAAAAGACATAGACATATGAAGAATTAAAGAGTCAAATAATAATGTCAATTATCTTCTATATATTCAAATATTTAAAATTTATCCTGATTAGCTTGCCAAACCTGCTGAACAAATCGGTTTAAATGTTGCCGATTAATTGTTTTATCAGTTATACAATAGTTTGGATCATTTAATTGAGCTAATAAATAAATAATTTCAGTATCGAAAGCTGGTCTAAATAAGATTACAGGCCATAATAAGTCGGAAGTTGACCGTAGATCTATTAATTGAGTTTCTTCTAAATTAGAGCTGCGGCAAAAAGCTTTTTGCGCCAAATCGACTGAGTTTGAGTTCAAAAGAGGCTGTTTACTTTGCTTGTAGAAGTAATCGTTCGGCTGTGCAATATCAAAGTTAGATAGCACCAAGCACTTTGGTCTAAACCAGCACAGTTTACGATTGGGAATTAGCTGAATTACTTCACCATAAAGTTTATTGCTTTGATGTTCTAAACAAACTATTTGATTTACCTTAAATTGCCAATCGGCCGTATCGAATACTACATCATCCATAGATTAGGTATAAATTTAAAAACCTGTATTGAACTATATTGACAATTAATCAAACTAAATAGTGAGGCAACTTTTTGCTGGTAAAATTACGGGACAATGGGGATCTGAATAAAATATTGATAGCAAATTTTTGCTGTTCAACCATAAGTCGAGCTTTTTAGCCATTTATAGCAAGAACTTGCCAACAATTGAGGTTAAGTAGTTTTGAGCCAGATCACAGAATCTAGCTGTCAAAATTGAGCAAATGTTTGTTGAGTTCAGGCAATATATCCTGATTCTTTGAGTTTGCTGAATATCTTTTCCACACTTTCCGATAATTCTTCGAGATCAGTGCGACATTCGACTTCAGGATTGACTGGAGGCTCATAAGGATCGTCAATGCCAGTAAACTGTTTGATTTTTCCAGCTCTTACCTGTTTATAAAGCCCTTTGACATCTCGCTCTTCACATACTGATAAAGGAGCATTAACAAAAACTTCGACGAAGTTACCGATTTTTGCCCTCATTTCTTCTCTAATAGCGCGATAGGGACTAATAACAGGGACTAAGACAATTACTCCATTACGGGCCAATAGTTTAGCAACAAAGCCAATACGACGGATGTTGGTATCTCGATCTTCTTTAGAAAAACCAAGATCTTTGGTCAAATTTTCTCTAATTTCGTCGCCGTCTAAAACTTCTAACTGGTATCCTTCAGATTTCAATTTATCAGTAAGTGCCGCAGCAATAGTGCTTTTGCCTGCACCACTAAATCCTGTAAACCAAACTGCTACTCCCTGATGCTTCATGATTCTTTAGATTCTTTAATATGTTTTTAAGACATTCAGTATTCTACCCTGGAATGCGACAGGGCTAGCAAGGCTAAAAATATATGTTGGCATCCAAAATCAAACCTAATGGAGTAATCTTGACTCCCTCGACTGTTTTTCAAGCGAGAATTTTTCTAGAATTATCAATCTAAACTAAATGAATTGACAACAGCAAAGTTATGAATCAAAAAGCTATTTTTCATTTAACTATTCCCATTAGCAACGTTATTCAAGCCAAAGAATTTTACGCAGATGGGTTAGGCTGCCCAGTAGGACGTGAAAACCAATTGGCAGTAATTTTTGATTTTTACGGCACTCAATTAGTAGGTCACGTTACTAAAGAAACTTTGACTAGACAACCAGGGATCTATCCCAGACACTTGGGTTTAATTTTACCTACAAAATCAGCTTGGCAGCAGATCTGCGATCGCGCTCAAGAGCAAAAAATTACTTTTTATCATCAACCAAAGTTACGCTTTCCTAATCAAAATTTAGAGCATTATTGCTTTTTTTTAGAAGATCCATTTTACAACTTGCTAGAATTTAAATACTATAGCAAGCCTGAAGTAATTTTTGGCGGTAGGCACTCTAATTTAATTGGCGAAACTGCTGCGTCGAACCAAGCAAGGTAAAAACAATTAGTTATTGAGTTCAACTAAACTACTGTTCCTAAAGTCATAATTACCAACATTAAAACAAGCACAGTAAATACTCCCAAGAAAAAACTACTGATAAATAAAAGATGTTGCCTTCTTAGAGTACGACTTTTGGAGGCGATTTTGTAACTATAACCAGGCACTCTCGATGGATTAAAAGTACGCTTATCTTTGTTTAGCTTAGCTCTAATTTCTTGTTGAACCAGGGAGTATTGATTAGTTAAATTAACAATCGTATCTTCCTGAGATTTAATTGTTTCTTGCAATTGAAATAGTCCAGATGTCAAATTAGATAAGACATAATTCATTTCAGATGCTTGGCTATAGTTGTTATTAGACTCTGTGTCTTGCTGGACGATAGCTCCAACTTTACGGGAATTTTGGACTATTGCTTTAGTCCCATTATTTGATTGCATATTGCTGTGTAGCGAACCATCCCAGTTGCCTAGTATAGGACCAATTTGAAAAAAGCCTTTCTCCGCTAAGCGAATAATGTTGGCAATATCTTTGACGCTAGTATTTTTAAGAATATAGCCTCGAGAACCTGCTTTGAGAGCTAGATTGAGCTGTTCTCTATCATCTTGACTGGTTAGGAGTAGAACTTTGATCTCAGGAAAACGCTGAACAATTTTTTCAGTTGCTTGTATGCCGTTGATTTGGCCAGGCATATCGATATCCATCAAAATCACGTCTGGTTGATGTTCTTCAACCAAAGAGAGCGCTCTCTCTCCATTATCTGCCAACCCAATGATCTTTATATTTAGTTCACTAGATAAGTTAATTTTCAAAAACTCTCTAATGCTGCTTGAGTCATCAACGATTAGAACTGTTGTCATCTTGATCCGAAATTAAATACAGCCAGAAAAATTAAACCCGTGTTTAAAAAAAAATGAATAGTTAAAAGGAAAAATATGCGAAAAAACACCAATAGTTAAAGGCATTACGGCTCAAAGCTAGTACTACCTATATTTTGAGTTAGCTTCCATCTCTAATTACCTATTTTAAGTATTAGACATTAAAAGTTACGCAATTGGCAATTTTCTAACGATTTGCTATTAGTAGTTGTTATTTAAAACCTGAGTTAGCCTATCTAAAGTCGCTGGGAAGCGTTACTTTGGTCAGGAACTAAGCCCGCCAAGTTGATTTTTGCTTAACTAAATCAAGCAAGCAATAGTTTGAAGAAATTATTAGATATATTTCAATCTATCAATCATATAATAGAAATTAAACGAAAAATGTAACAAAAATAAACAAACCGCCCAGTATTTTGTTTGGTTACACGTTATTTATAACAGGAGATGCTTTATGTTACGACTCGAACACATCAAGAAGATTTACACTACGGGGGAAGTTCTCAAAGACGTTACCTGGGAAGTTAAACCTGGAGAAAGGGTTGGTTTAGTCGGGGTTAATGGTGCAGGAAAATCGACTCAGCTCAAAATCATTAGCGGTGAAATTGAAGCCACATCTGGAGAAGTAATTCGTCCAGCTAACCTCAAAATTGCTTATTTGACTCAAGAATTTGAAGTTGAACCGACGCGAACAGTTTACGAAGAATTTTGGACGGTTTTTACGGAAGCTAATGCAATACAGCAGGAGATGGGACAAGTACAGCAAAAGATGGAGACAGCCGATCCCGATGAGCTAGATCGTTTAATTGATCAGCTGGATAGGCTACAGCGTCAATTTGAGGCTATTGAAGGCTATACCCTAGATGCTCAAATTGAAAAAATTCTACCTGAAATGGGATTTACTTCCGAAGATGGCGATCGCCTGGTAAGCTCTTATAGTGGTGGCTGGCAGATGCGAATGAGTTTAGGAAAAATTCTGCTGCAAGAACCAGATTTGTTGCTGCTGGATGAACCGACTAACCATCTAGATTTAGAAACCATCGAATGGTTAGAAAATTATTTGCGAGGCATTAATACCCCAATGGTTATTGTCTCTCATGACCGCGAATTTTTAGATCGTCTCTGCACCAAAATCGTCGAAACAGAGCGAGGTATTTCGACTACTTATTTAGGCAATTATTCCGCCTATCTCCAGCAAAAAGCTGAAGCGCGCTTGTCTCAAGGAGCAACTTACGAGCGACAGCAAAAAGAAATTGCCAAACAGCAAGAATTTATCGAGAAATTTAGAGCCAGTGCTACTCGCAGTACCCAAGCTAAAAGTAGAGAAAAGCAGTTAGATAAAGTAGAACTTGTGGAAGCACCAGTTGCCAATTTAAGAACTCTCAAGTTTCGATTTCCCCCTTCACCTAGAAGCGGTAGAGAAGTAGTTATCATTAGGGATTTAGTTCATGCCTATAATAATAACATTTTATTTTTAGGGGCCCAATTAACCATTGAACGAGGCGATCGCATTGCGATCTTAGGGCCAAACGGGGCGGGAAAATCCACTTTGTTGCGTATGGCTATGGGAATGGAAAAGTTCGACGAGGGAACGGTTGAATTAGGTAAACACAACGTTATTCCTGGTTATTTTGAGCAAAATCAAGCTGAAGCGTTAGATCTAGAGAAAACCGTCATGGATACGGTTCATGATGAAGTTCCTGAGTGGAAAAACGAGGAAGTTCGGACTTTACTAGGACAATTCTTGTTTAGTGGCGATACCGCCTTTAAAAAAGTAGCCGCCTTAAGCGGTGGTGAAAAAGCCCGTTTAGCATTGGCAAAAATGCTGCTGAGACCAGCAAATTTGTTGATTTTAGACGAGCCGACCAATCATTTAGATATTCCCGCCAAAGAGATGCTAGAAGAAGCTCTACAGTATTACGACGGTACGGTGTTGATTGTTTCTCATGATCGCTATTTTATTTCTCAAACTGCTAACAAAATTGTCGAAATTCGCGATGGAGAATTGATTGCTTATCGTGGCGATTATCATTACTATTTAGACAAGATTGCCGAAGAAAAAGAAAAAGCCCGACAAAAAGGCGAAGCAGAATTAAAAGCAGCCAAAGAAGCGGCAAAAAGAGCCAAACAAGCGGAGAAAAAGAAAAACAAAAAAGCTAAAGCATAGTACAAAAGTCAAAAGGTTCTTAAGGTCTTTATTACACTTTTATTAAAAGTGGGTTTTGACGATGAGGGACGCGGAGGTTTCCTCCACTTGTTCAATCACCGTGTTGACCATCGGATTTTGTCTAAGAAGTCATAAATTTGAACCAAGGTAGCTCACAATAAGTAGATTCAATGAACTTGGAGCAACAGTTAGAGATCATAATTAAAGATGCAGCAAATCATGGTGTACCAGCCATAGTAGTAGAACAGGCGATCGCTCCAGTATTAAAATTGTTGGCGGGTCAGCTTCAGCATCTCGAATATTATGTGCTACAAAATCTCGCCGCAGATTGGGTCTTAACTACGATTACTAATCGGCAATTAAACCAGGACAAAAAAGTAATTTACGCTTTTGTCTCAGTTCAGGATGCCGCTACTTTTCAAGGTAAAATTAACCCCGATCTCATGGCGATGCCAATTTCTGTCATCCAGCTTTTGTTTAGGCTGTTTTCTCTACAGCAGGTAGACAGCATTATTTTTCTAGAAGATTCGCAAAATCTTAATCGTGGTATTGAAATCAAGCGCGATCGCGTAGCTGAATTAATCCAACAGCAGATTCAGCAACTAGGTTCAATTCCTCCGAATATCGCCTAAATAAGGCGTATAAATCGCCAGATCATTAAATCCGTATATCGCGGTTAATCGAATCTGACGCGCTATCGCTTCCCTACCTAGCCATTTCAATTTTACCTTGGCTCAATTAGTTTCCAGGCTAGATAGAAAAACACGATTATTCTGCCAAAAGCTGAAGAATCTTCTGTTTAAAATTACCATGTTTTTCAAATAATTTTTGACAATTAGCTCTTTAATCTATTTTAAAAATTGTAATTATTTGTTGTTTATATTACATTAATTTGGTTTATTTATATTATCTATAATCATTACAATGAAATGTATACTACACAACATCTTATTCAAGTTAAACAATTAAACAGACATAAATTTAAAACTTTTTTACAATTGCTATAAGCACTGATGATTATATATTTCAATTCTATTGGTGTTATTATATTAACCTTTTTTTAACCAAATATTATTGTCATGCTTAGCAAAATCATGTATGTTTAACTCAGTAAAAAATTCAAAAAGTTTTGATTTTTTTTACTGATGTTTCTCCACTGACAATATTCTCAAAAGAATATGTTAATGCCAATTATCAGAAACACTATGTTAGGCAGTAAAGCCAACCTAAATTGGAATAATTTTATTTTCTTCAGAATAGAAAGATCAAGCTAATTGGTGCTAAATCTTACCAATCTAGAAGATATTCCTCTGGTAACGACACGGTGCTTCAAATTTTTGGTTCTGGTGGAGTTAAAAGCGTCTTGGGAAAAGGCTACAGTTCTTTTATTCAATACTCTGGCTCAATCTTAATTATTGGCATTGGGTTGGAAGTAAGTTTGAATTAAATCCAAGCGACTTTGTAAACAGACAACTTTATTAACGGAAATAGGCTCATGTTAAACGAAAAAAATCTTTCCCAGCAATCAGTAGAATTTACCGAGTTAGTAGATTCTGAAATGGAACAAATCTCTGGTGGCGATGGTTATGGCTACGGTTATGGCTATGGTTATTATGGTTATAGCTACGGTTATGGCTACGATGAAAAAGGTGGCAAAGGTCGTGGCAAAGGTCACCATTAAGTAGATTGCTACTGAAAGAGCAGCTAGTTATAGATAGCTTGAGAAAACTACCAAACTAACTGCCCTAGGTATATAAGGTCGCATTCAAGTTGACGATGATGCGACCTTATTTATGTAGATGATATCAGAATTTAACGAGAAAAAATTACGTGGTGGGTTAGTCTCCAACAGATTGACAAGCAATTTTTAATCAGTAGTGAAGTGATTGGCAAAAATAACGCCATGTTGATGTACATATTGGTTGCTCCATAAACTACAAGAGATACATTCGAGCATTTTTAGAATTAAAATTTTAATCTTACATTGAGGATAGGTCAAGCGTGAAATATTCAGTTGTTTTACAGCATAGTGAAACAGACTGTGGTGCGGCTTGTTTAGGAACGATTTGCCAGCATTATGGACGTACCTTAACTTTAAATCGCATTCGCGAAGCCGTGGGTACGGGGCAACTAGGAACAACGATGCTGGGATTGAGAAGAGGTGCAGCTTCTCTGGGTTTGAATACTCGTCCAGTGCGGGCTTCCCCAAATATTATTGATAATCTTAAATCTGCTTCTTTGCCAGCCATTATTCACTGGAAAGGTTATCACTGGGTGGTGTTACATGGTCAACGTCGTGGCAAATATATTATTGCCGATCCAGCAAGCGGAATTCGTTATATTTCTCGTACAGAATTAGTCGAAAGTTGGACTGATTTGATCATGCTGCTGTTAGAACCAGATCCAATACATTTTTATCACCAGCAAGATGAAAAAAACGGTCAAGGTTTGAGCAGATTTTTTAATCAGCTATGGCTTTATCGAGGTACGTTAATTGAAGCCTCCATTTGCGCTCAGGTAATTGGTTTACTCTCTCTGGCTTATCCTTTTTTAATTCAAATTTTGACTGATGATGTATTAATTCGAGGCGACAGACAATTATTAACGGGATTAGCGATCGCTGTGATCGCGATGAATCTAGTTAGTGCGTGGCTGGAATTGGTTGAATACAACCTGATCACTCATTTCGCCCAAAAACTAGAGTTGGGACTAATTTTAGAATTTGCTAGAACGCTATTACGTTTGCCCCTAACCTACTTTGAAGCTCGTCGTAGCGGCGAAATAGTCAGCCGTCTAGAAGATGTGCAAGAAATTAATCAGTTGGTAGCGCAGGTAGTAATTAGCTTACCCAGTCAGTTTTTCATCGCTATAATTTCTTTGGGATTTATGCTGTTTTACAGTGTATCCCTCACCTTGGTGGCAATAGCCATTGCTGTTTGCATGACCATCTCGACAGTAATCTTTTTACCGACGCTGCAACAAAAAGTCCGTCGAGTTATGGTTTTAGATTCAGAAAATCAAGGGGTTTTAGTCGAAACCTTTAAAGGTGCTTTAACTTTTAAGACTACGGCTGCTGCACCCCAATTATGGTCAGAATTGCAGGTACGCTTCGGTAGCTTTGCCAATCAAACTTACCGTACTGCTCAAATTGGAATTTTTAACTACACCTTTTCTAAGTTAGTTTCGAGTATCGGCAGTGTGACACTGCTTTGGTATGGTAGCACCCTGGTTTTTAGCGATCGCTTAAGTATCGGACAGCTGTTAGCTTTCAATAGCATGACTGCTAATTTTTTGGGTTTGATTAGTACGACAATTCAATTTGTCGATGAATGGACTCGTGTAAAAACTGCTACTCAGCGTCTTACAGAAGTTATCGATCATACTCCAGAAAGCAACCTAGAAAAAAACAAGCCGGTAGTTCAACTGGCTGGCAATGCAGATATCGTTTGCGAAAATATCGGCTTTAGCTATCCTGGTAGAGTTGAATTGCTCCAGGATTTCTCTTTAAATATTCCTGGGGGAAAAGTAACTGCTCTAGCTGGTAAATCTGGATGCGGTAAAAGCACCCTATCTAAATTAATTGCCAATCTTTATTCGACTCAATCTGGCAATCTTAGCATCGGTTTGTATAACCAATCTGACATCGATTTAGACTGTTGGCGACAGCAGGTAGTACTAATTCCGCAAGAAGCGCATTTTTGGAGTCGTTCGATTATTGAAAATTTCACCTTGGGTTATCCACTAATCACCTTTGAACAAATCCTCCAAGCTTGTAAAATTGCTGGTGCGGATGAATTTATTAGTAAATTACCCGATAAATATCAAACCGTTTTAGGTGAATTTGGAGCAAATCTATCGGGGGGACAAAAACAGCGATTAGCGATCGCCAGAGCGATAGTTAACAATCCACCAGTGTTGATCTTAGATGAATCTACAGGCGCATTAGACCCTGTGAGCGAACATCAGGTTCTAGAACAATTGCTATGTCATCGCCAAAATAAAACGACGATTATGATTAGCCATCGTCCCAAAGTAATCGAGCGCGCTGATTGGATTGTGATGTTAGACCAAGGAAAACTAAAAATCCAGGGGACTCCAGACGAATTACGCGAGATATCGGGAGAACATTTAGATTTCCTCGATGGCTCTTTTTCTCGAGGTAATCGTAACGGCAGAGCGATCGCCGATTTACCGTTTAAGCCGAATTAAAACTAGGCATTGAATCATTTTTATTGATCGATAATGTATACCAATCAAAATAATTTCCCACTCCCAGTTCCTGCTATTGATGTCATCAAAATTTTGCTAGTTGACGACCAAAAATTTGTCCAGCATAAATTGCAGCAAATGTTGTCTTCGAGAGTCGATTTACAAATTGTGGGCCTTGCCAGCGACGGCGAGACAGCGATCGCTCAGGTAGAGTCTTTAAAGCCAGATGTGGTACTAATTGACATCGAAATGCCTAAAATGAACGGTATTGAGGCAACCAAGGTTATTTCCCAGCGTTTTCCTAACTGTAAAATTTTGATCCTCAGTAGCTACGAACATCAAGAATATGTTCAAAAAATAATCGCTGCGGGAGCGGATGGCTATATCCTTAAAACCACACCCACAGAAGATTTGGTGACGGCGATTCACTCAGTTGGCAAAGGCTACTCTCATTTTGGTTCTCAATTATTCAAAAAAATTCAGCTAGCGCCAAATGTTGATCGTTCTTCTAAAATAAACAGTCCCCAAGTAACAGCATCATTAGACAACTATTCCAGCATTCGTCAATCAGACTCTCAGCAACTAGCATCAAACCAAGCCGATGATTTATTGCCTCCTGTAAGTCAATGGCTTACTAAGGGAGGAATTTCAGTAGTTATGCTGATTGTCTTAGCTATTCCTGCTGCCTCTGTCTTTAAATACAAAACAGTTGTCAGAGCCAGTGCAATCGTTCGACCAGTAACAGAATTACATCTGGTTCAAGCAGCAGTGGAAGGCCAAATTTCCCAGATCTTGGTCAAAGAGGCTCAAAACCGTTAAGCAAGGACAAGCGATCGCCATTATTGATCGTTCTCGCTTTCAAACCAAGCAAAACCAACTCAAAACAGGCATAGAGCAACAAAGATTGCAGTTAACACAACTCAACGCTCAAATTGCTAGTCTAGCCAGTCAAATGATTGCCGAAACCGAGCGCAATCAATCCGAGGTTGCAGCAGCCAACTCAGAACTGGCAGGCAGTCAGCGCAACTATCAAGATAAAAAAACTGAGGTTACTACTCAAGTAGCAGAATCCCAAGCTCAAGTTAAAGCAGTTGAAGCAACTTTAAACGCCGCTAGAGCGAAATATAACCGCTATAAATCGGTAGCGCAAGCTGGAGCAATTGGTAAAGATCAACTGGCAGAAGCTGAGTTAGAAGTCAACCGACAAGAGCAAGAGCTAGAAGCTGCCAAAGCCAGACAGCAACGAGCAGTTGCTGCACTCAATCCCTCGACCGCAGAGATTGATATATCTTTACAGCGCATCGAACAAGCCAAAAAATCTGGTCGAGCCACTATAGCAGGTTTAAATCGAGAAACAGAAGCTTTAATTCAACAACGCATCGAGATCGACAAGCAGCTAGAGCAAGATACAGAAGAGCTAAATCAGGTCAACAAAGAGCTTAGCCAAACTAAGATAGCTGCCACCGCCGCAGGGACAATTTTTCAGCTTGGTTTACGTAATCAAGGACAAACCGTACAGCCTGGAGAAGAAATCACCCGAATCATTCCCGAAAATTCTCAGAGCGAAATGAAAGCAGCAGTATTAGCTCAAGATATTGGCAAGTTAAAGGTAGGACAAGAAGTACAGATGCGAGTTTCTGCTTGTCCCTATCCTGACTACGGCATTCTTCAAGGTAAGGTTCGTCAAATTGCTAAAGACACCAGTAAACCACCAACTCAACAGACGGATAATAGTTCTCAAGTCCAAAAACAGACCTCTTTTTATGAAGTTTTGATTACTCCCAATAGCAATATTTTTGGTAGAGAAAAAAATCACTGTTCGCTGCAATTGGGAATGGAAAGTCAAGCTGACATTATTTCCAGAGAAGAAACGCTTTTGCAGTTTATGCTCAGAAAAGCTAGATTGACTACCAACCTCTAAAAGAATCAAGAAGACTTAAAATAGATATTCTCTATAGTTGTTAGTCACATACCCATAATATTTACAATAAAAGTTTATTCTGCGAATTAATATTGATATTTATATCAAATATAGCTGGACTTAGTGATTAGCTATACGAAGCTAGCTATAATTACTACACTCTAAATTCTAAATCAATATCGAATGCTAATCAACAGATGTGGATCAGCAGCATTTTGTATAATTTACTGTGTCTATATGACGCAGCAATCGAGCATTTAGTTAAACAATAGTTAAAGACAAATTACCAGCTAGATAATTTTCATATCTATCGTCACTTGAAAAGTATCACGACATCTGAAGTATATGGCTAACGCTCATAATTCTCATAGTTCACTCACAAACTCGAAAATCGAGAAAATCGATCTTTTACAACAAGAATGGACAGAGCATCATCGCTTTCATGACCGTGGAGAATATCCTTGTCCCGTATGTCGTCATGGTAAAGTTACCGAAATGCCTTTAATGGAGACTTTTTCTTGTAATTTTTGTCAGCACATTTTTACGACTAACTTTGATAAACAGTTACTCAAAATGGTAGACAGTCAACTTCCTCTGACATGGTACTGGAATGGTAAGATCTGGAAGGGTATCCACCGAGAAGGTGCTGAAGTGGGATGGGCTTATGTATTATTTGCTTTGGCTTTTGTGGTGATTCCCACATCGATCATTGGCACAGGAGTATATTTATTTCCGCCTATGGATGGTAGCTTGCTATCGTGGCTTCCTCTAACTTGGACAATTTTGACTTTTTGCGCTCACCTAAGCTGTATTATTTGGCTAATTATTGAGTATTATCAGTTCCCGATTTTCCTCTATGTCAGAGCTTTAAAAAGAAAGTTATCTACGATGGATAATTAGACTCTAACTATTCAAGTCAATAGTAGAAAATACAGGATGGATGGGTAAAGCGATGATTAGACCCATCCGTAAATGAAGCAACTCAAGCAATTTAATTGGGTGCAATAGGCAATGTTCTACCCTCGACGCGATCTAGATAAGGCAAGACTTCATCAGTATAGTCAATTGGTAATACGGCACAGACATTTTCATGAGGACGAGGAATAATCACCCAAGACTCTAAAGTCGCGCCTTCGGCTTTTTTGACAGCCTCAATTCCCGCAGCCATAGCCGTTTTAACTTCTGAAACATCGCCACGAATATTAACGTTAAAGCGCGCACTACCGACGCGAATATAGCCGACTAAGGTTACTCGCCCGGCTTTTACCATAGCATCGGCTGCTGCTAAGATGCCTGGGAATCCTTTTGTTTCGATCGACCCCACGGCAGATTGAGATGGCATAAATTTGCTCCTGAAATTATTAATTACAAATAGAAATTTAGTAAGGCTAAATTACCTTGACGAGTACTAATTTTAACTGACGCGCGGTAATTGTTGAATAAATTCAACTTTTGATCAAAGATAAGCTAGGAGCGAAATTGCTCTACTTGTTCGGTATAATCAATGGGCAAAACCGTAACCACATTGTCAGGCGGATTAGGAACGGTATAGTGGGTTGTTACCTCGCCACCAAAAGTATTTTCCGCTGCCTTTAATCCCGCTTCCATTGACGGTCTTACTTCCGAAATTGGACCACGAATCGCAATGACAAAAGTACCACTTTCTCCCTTGTCAAAATAAACTAGAGTGACGCGACCAGCTTTTAACATCGCATCAGAAGCAGCTAAAACAGCAGGAAAACCTAAAGTTTGGATTACGCCTACCGCGTGTTGTTGAGACATAAACTTTTTGCTTCAAAATTTTAATAATTAAGACATATTTTCTGAAATCAACTCACACCAGTTTTACGAGCGGCTGTCCTAAAGGACGTTGTCTATCACGGATACACCTTCGGATATACCCTTGTGGTATACCGCTGCGCATATGGGAGGACGCAGGTTCTACCCTTGATAAGCCCCGTGATGGAGTAATCTTCATCTAAACCACTATATCTTGATTGCGCTCGGTTCGGATCTAGTAGCGATAATGCGATCGCAACCTGATTTTGGTTTTGCCCACTGGTATTGATGATCTCGAGGATCGCCCCAACACAAGCCAAGGTATATCTCGGTAAGGGCTGCATCGATTTCTGCCCACTCGGTTTGGATGACTAATTTCTGAAGATATTCTGGTGAAATTGGTTGATGATGATTACCGTGACGGTTAGTTCGATTATTGACTAGCCAGAAATTCATTTGGGAGGTGACTCGATGCCAAAAATTTAAAATTTGGGAACGGGCAGAAATGAGAATTTCTTTATCCCCCTGGATAGGAATCAATTGATTATGAATTTCAGGATAGGTAATACTTTGCTCGTTAAAAGTACAGGTGCGCCAAATAATGCCCGATACTCCATGTTGCTGTTGATATTCATGAATTTGATGGCGAAAATCACGATAGGCAAAGACTTTGTTGACCTGATCCATATTAAGGGCTTTTGCCATCACAGGATCGTTAATTCGTTGCGCTGAAGACAGGACAACACGCTTTCCTTTCCAATTTTCTTTTAGCTCAGAGTCTAGTATTTTGATTAGTTCGTCGGTGGTATATGTCATCAATCCAATGCGACTAAGCCTACTCTTATTTGCATTGTATCTCTGCCCATCGATTAGCAAGTTAATAAAACAGATCGACTTTATTTTTGATTAAGATCGCCACCTAATAAGTAGCATCGGTAACAAAAATACGTATGATGATTAAAGCAAGCACTAGTTGGTAAGGCTTATGTCTTCAGAAAATATCGAGATTTGCCCAGTTTGTCAGGTTAAGATTAAAAACGATCGCGAAGTAATATTTAGCGCGGGCAAACCAGGCGATCGCACCAAACTTTGGGCGCGAGTCTGTCAATACGTCGCCGATCAGAAAAAAGGCTGTATTAATCAAGATTTGGATAAAATCTCGTCGATCAAACCGACAGATAATTATAAATCAGTTTCGTTTGAACAGAAAGAGTAATAAGTTCAACAGTCAAGAAGTTTTGATTTACTTAAAAGTTGCTCGCCCACAATTTATAGTTTTGTTCCTGGGTTATTTATGTTTAACTCAGGAATAATTTATAAGAGGGATTAGAACTTTCATCCCAATAACGATAACCCATTGAGTTCAAAAACTTTTGCCATTGAGCCATTTCATCAGGAGGAACCTGCATTCCTACGGCAATGCGTCCATAGTCTGCACCATTATTGCGATAGTGAAATAGACTAATGTTCCAGTTGGGACTCATACAGCTGAGAAACTTGATTAATGCCCCTGGACGTTCGGGAAATTCAAAACGATACAGTAGCTCATTTTGGGCTAGAGGCGATCGCCCTCCTACCATATGACGCAGGTGCATCTTAGCCAGTTCGTCATCAGTTAGATCGATAGTTTCAAATCCTTGCTCCTCAAAAGTAGTTACTATCGAAGCAGCATCAGCGCGATTTTGAATTTGGATGCCGACAAAAATATAGGCTTTCTCGTCGTCAGAAATACGATAGTTAAACTCAGTCAGATTACGCTTACCAATACACTCACAGAACTTACGAAAGCTGCCCCTCGCTTCGGGAATAGTCACCGCAAAGATTGCCTCGCGACGTTCGCCCAATTCCGCCCTTTCCGAGACAAACCGCAAGCGATCAAAGTTCATATTGGCACCACAGGCGATCGCTACTAAAGTTTCTCCTGTAATATTTTCCCGTTCTACATAGGCTTTCGCTCCAGCGATCGCTAATGCGCCAGCGGGTTCTAAAATAGAGCGTGTATCTTGAAATACGTCCTTAATCGCAGCACAAGTGTCATCCGTATCAACTAAGATAATTTCGTCTACATAATCCTGGCAAAGACGGAATGTTTCCGCCCCCACTTCTCTTACCGCCACGCCATCGGCAAACAAGCCTACTTTGGGTAAACAAACTCGATATCCCGCTTTGAGCGATCGATACATTGCATCAGCTTCAACGGGTTCTACCCCAATAATCTTAATTTCTGGGCGTAAACGCTTAATATATGCTGAAATTCCCGCAATTAAGCCACCACCACCAATTGCCACAAAAATTGCGTGTATGGGCTGCTGGTATTGCCGTAAAATTTCCATGCCGATTGTTCCCTGCCCCGCAATCACATCGGGATCGTCAAAGGGATGGATAAAAGTTAAACTTTTTTGTTGAGCTAGTTGTTTAGCATAAGCGCAAGCATCATCATAAGTATCCCCCTGCAAAACTACAGTAGCACCACGAGCTTTTACCGCATCTATCTTTACCTCGGGTGTAGTTACAGGCATGACAATAATTGCCGTGGTTTTTAAATGTTGAGCAGCTAAAGCTACCCCTTGAGCATGGTTTCCCGCCGAGGCGGCAATCACTCCCTGTTGCAGTACATCAGGTGGCAATTGCACCATTTTGTTATATGCGCCCCGTAGCTTAAAGGAGAATACCGACTGCATATCTTCTCGTTTTAATAGCAGCTTGTTATTCAGTCTAGCTGATAAAATAGGCGCATATTCTAAAGGCGATTCTTGAGCGACATCATAAACACGAGCGTTGAGAATCCTCTCCAAGTAGTCGGATTTCATGGGCGGGAGGCTATGTAAAGATAATCTAGAATTCTATCAAAGTTTATCGAGGTAATTTCGTTTAAGGCGATCGCTTCTGTTAAATGAAATATCAAGCTTTTGACCGAGGAAGCTTGACTTTTAGCTTCGATCTTTGCGACTCTGCAATAATATTTCCACCCTAAACTAAAGTCATGACTTTAACCGTATACAATACCCTTACCCGTAGCAAATCAACGTTTCAGACCATTGAAGAAAATAAGGTGCGGATGTATTGCTGTGGCATCACTGTCTATGATTATTGCCATCTTGGTCATGCGAGAACTTGTTTGGTTTGGGATGTTGTGCGTCGCTACTTGCAATGGTCTGGCTACGAAGTAAATTATATTCAGAACTTTACTGATATTGACGACAAAATTCTCAATCGCGCTAGGCAAGAAGGAACATCAATGGAGGAGGTTGCCGAGAAATTTATTGCAGCATATTTTGAAGATATGGCCAGGTTGGGAGTAGGCAAGGCAGATGCTTATCCCCGCGCTACACATACCCTAGATGGAATTAAACGTCTGGTTTATGAATTAGAACAAAAAGGTTTTGCTTACCCTACGCAGGGGGATGTTTACTATGCGGTGCAAAAATTTCCTGAATACGGCAAGTTATCGGGTAGGAAACTTGATGATATGCAGGCGGGTGCTAGCGGTAGAGTCGGTGTAGAAGATTCGGAGGGTAGTAAAAAACATTATCCTTTTGATTTTGCTCTTTGGAAAGCAGCCAAAGCAGATGAACCTTCTTGGGAGTCTCCTTGGGGTAATGGTCGCCCTGGCTGGCATATAGAATGTTCGGCAATGGTGCGCGAAATGCTGGGCGAAACAATTGATATCCATGTCGGTGGTAGCGATTTAACTTTTCCTCATCATGAAAATGAGATTGCTCAATCGGAGGCGGTAACAGGTAAACCCCTGGCTAATTATTGGCTGCATAACGGCATGATTATCGTGGAAGGGAAAAAGATGTCTAAGTCACTAGGCAACTTTATTACCATCCGTGAACTGCTGGATAAATATGAGTCTATGGCGGTACGGTTGTTCATTTTGCAAACTCAGTATCGCAAGCCTGTAGATTTTACAGAAGAAGCCTTAATTACCGCTACCAGTAGCTGGTCAACTTTGAAAGCAGGATTGTTGTTTGGTCATCAGTATGGGCAACAATTAGGTTTTGCTCATGCCGATTTGCAAGATGAAGTATTAGTAAATAAGTTTAAATTAGCTGTAGACGATGACTTCAATTTTGCTGGTGGTTTGGCTGTGCTGTTTGAGATTGCGAAAAACTTGAGCAAAGAAGGGCATATTATGACCCATGAAGGAAAGACTTCGACTGAAGCTAGAGAATTAGAACAACAATGGCGAACTTTGACTAAATTAGCCAAAATTTTGGGTTTTGAAGCCAAGCCAGAAAGAATTAGCACTGATACTGGAGGATTAAAAGACTCGGAAATTGAGGTTTTAGTGCAGCAGCGCAACGAAGCGAGAAAGAATAAAAATTATGCCCAAAGCGATCGCCTTCGGGATGAATTACAAGCTCAAGGTATTACTTTGATCGATAAACCTGGAAATGTAACAATCTGGAAGCGTGGTTAGATCAATTTGCTAGTAAGGTATTTATAGGCGTAATGCTACAGATACCTTACCAGTATAGACTTTGGCTTTTAACCCTTAAGCTATAAATGTTAAGCTGGTTAAATTAGAAGCAGTGCTAAATTATTAAGTATAAATGCTTAGGCTAATCCAAGTGAGAGAAATAATTATTCATAGTTACCAAAATGTATGGTATCTATGAAATTTCTTATAATGATAAAGCCTGTAAGTAGCTACCGCCGCTAAATAACCTGGCATGGTATAACATAATCCTGATATTGAAAATAAGAGGACTAATATGAGCGATATACAAGAACAAATACAAAAAGAAAGAGATGCTGCAAGACAAGTTTGTAGCACTGAAGGTGATACTTCTGGAGAATGTGCTGCCGCTTGGGACACAGTAGAAGAATTATCGGCTGAAGCAGCTCATCAAAAGCAAAAAGCTCCTAAGAAAAATTCTTTTGAGCAATATTGCGAAGATAACCCTGATGCTTTAGAGTGTCGAGTCTACGAAGACTAGCATTATCTCTGTATAAATAAACTTTAAATCAACAGCCGACGTTATCTGCCACGTCTGTCAACAAAGTTTGATCGACAACGTTTTAAATGGCGTATATGCTGTCTTATGAGTTTATTTACAGGTAGTTTAAGTTTAAACGCCCCACCGCATTTTGCGGTTAGATAATTATCATTAATACACAAGTGAGAATATATAAGAATATATATATTTCCTTACTGTGGAATGCGGTCAACGTTACATCGTTATTTTCTGACGATGCCTGCGTTGATCTTTATTTTTGGCTATAAAAATATAACCAACTGCAATACACAAAAATTCTTTAACGCTTCAGGCGTTGACTTAGAACAATTGTTAATGCACTCTTAAAAAGGAATCTCAGGCTGTTTAATCTAGTAGACATCAATTTCGTTAACACAATAAATAATGGATATTTGGTTTAGACCTTTGGTATGGATGGACTATCGTTTAGGAGTACTGGTAGCGGTAATTATCCCGTTAGTGCTTTTGATTTGGGCTTTATTCCAAAAACAAGAAGCCATGCAAAAATTATTAATCATTTATTGGCGGGTTGCCAGCTTGTTGTTAATTACCGTCTATTTATTAATTCCTGACTGGAAAATTGGATTTATTACTGGCTTGGCGGTGCGCATTTTAATTCCAATTTCTCTCTGGTTTTGGGTAGATTTAAATGAAGAAATTAGAGATATACCCCAGAGTATTTTAAAGCTGGTATTTACCTCTTGGCGTTGGGCGATGACAGGTTACTGTGTTTTAGGAGCGATCGCTAAAGCTTTTTTTCTCCCTTGCGGTTTATCCAGCAGTACTGTAGAGACAGCTTTTTGCCAAGTATGGTTAGAAGCACCCCAAGCTTATCGTAATTTCTTCCACAACGAGCCAGGAAATGAGGGTTTTTTAGGCTTTATGGGGTCAGTTGGCTTAGTGATATATATAATTTATTTAGCTTATTTCGTACTGATTCGTCTTGGTAAGCAAGGACGTTCTGCGCTAGAACAATAATCAAATTAATCTTTAGCTATAGGCTATAAGCTTTAAGCTATCAAAAATATGCCTGAATCAATTGGTCTGCGTCTGGAACAATATACCCTCAAACGTAAACAGGAATTATTGATGGTTCATCTTGAAACTGCTTCGGGTGAGCCTGATACGGTAATGATTTATGCTGGGTTTTCTAGTTCTTTAATGAGAGCTACTGCCTTCGATCCTGATGTTCCCATAATTGCAGCCGATTCCCATATTATTTCAATCGATCGCCTTGCTAGTCCTTATAATCCTAGCGAGCCAAAGATTATTGAATCTGGTTTAAGTTTAGCCGCAATGATCGATCTTTTAGCGAAGATGAATCTCTGAAGCATAAGCACATATACCCAAAATTTAAGTTATTTACCCAAAATTAAACTTTATGGCTTAATTTTATGGTGTAGATGTTGTGAGATTCAAGCAGGTATTACATTTGAATCTCACAATTTCGCCTAATTATCAAACATTCTATATATTAGGCAAAAATAAAAAATACTAGAGAAATTAGCTTGAATTAAGCTTAGGAGTATATTGGTGTGAACAGTTTAGCCAAAACCTTATTAGATGGGAGTCAATTACCCACAACTCCTTTATTTGGAACAGATGGAATTAGGGGCAAAGCAGGAGACATTTTAAATGCAGCTTTTACCCTCCAGTTGGGCTATTGGGCAGGAAAAGTTCTGGCAGAGGCAGCAGAAAATAAAGGGCCAATTATTATTGGACAGGATTCTCGCAATTCTAGCGATATGCTATCTTGTGCGATCGCAGCAGGATTAACTTCAGCAGGGCTAGAAGTCTGGCATTTAGGTTTATGTCCTACTCCTTGTGTTGCCAGCTTAACTGGCGCAACTGAAGCAGTTGGTGGCATTATGATTTCTGCAAGTCACAACCCTCCACAAGACAATGGCATCAAGTTTTTTGGCAAGAAAGGAACTAAGCTAGCTGATTCTTTAACCCAGAAAATAGAGGCACATCTGAGAAACAACGATGTGCAGAATGAACTAGATCGAGCTTGGGGCAAGCATTATCATCGCCCAGAATTGGTCAAGCAATACGTTCAATTTCTTAAAGCATCCCTACCTCAAAACAGCAGCTTTGCAGGAATGCGAATTGTTTTAGATTTAGCCTGGGGAGCATCAGTAAAGGTTGCTCCTGCTATTTTTCAGCAGTTGGGGGCAGAAGTAATTAGCCTGAATCAGTCAGCAAATGGCGATCGCATTAACGTTAACTGTGGCTCAACTCATCTAGAACCATTAAAGCAAGCAGTCAAAGAATACCAGGCAGATCTGGGATTTGCCTTTGATGGTGATGCCGATCGAGTGATGGCGGTAGATAGTCAAGGTAGAGTCATTGATGGCGACTATATCCTCTATCTTTGGGGCGAACTATTAAGGCAGAAACAACAGCTTCCAGACGATTTAATTGTGGCGACGGTAATGGCAAACTTGGGCTTTGAGAGTGCTTGGCAAGCTATCGGCGGCAAAATGCAGCGCACCAAAGTTGGCGATCGCTATGTGCAGGCTGCGATGTGGAGTACGGGAGCTATGTTGGGCGGAGAACAGTCTGGACATATCCTTTGTCATCATCATGGAGTTTCGGGCGACGGAATTCAAACTGCATTGCACTTGACTTCTTTGGTATGTCAATCAGAAACGTCTTTAACCGAATTAGTAAATAACAGTTTCCAAACCTATCCGCAAATTTTGCGTAATGTCAGAGTTGAAGATCGAGAACGTCGCAGCAAATGGCAAGAATGCGAAGCATTACAGCAGGCGATCGCTCAAGCGGAAGCAGCAATGGGAGAACAAGGACGTATTTTAGTGCGTGCTTCGGGAACAGAACCCCTAATTCGCGTCATGGTAGAAGCCGCAGATCGTCAATTGACTAATTATTGGACAGATAAACTAGTTCAGGTTGTGGAACAGAATTTAGTAGCGTGAAAAAGTCAGAAGTCATTCGTAAGGAAACTACTCGTTAGGCAAATATTGAAGTTAACTAAATATTAAATGCTCTATCTCAACATCAACTATGTCAGAAGCCGAACAAAACAGAAAAATAAATGAATTAAATAGGCGTATTGCTCGACTTGAAATTGCTTTGCGAAGAATTGATTTAGATCTTGAGCCAAGCGGAAGAATTAGCAATGCTTTTGATGCCATCGAAGAGCATATGGATGAGCATGATAAAAAGCTAGATAGACTGCAATATGACTTGAATCAAGCTAATGGAAAACTTGATGTAATTCTCGATCGGATTACTGGTTTATCTGATTTACCAGAAGATTAATCTAGAAAGTCAGAAGTCAGAAGTCACAAGTCACATTGTCCTGCTTGACAGGAGAAGTCAGAAGTTAAGAGGACTTTTATTAGGTCGGTCTATGACATGACTTAGTTGCCGCAAAAGAGTACTTTATGAGTCGGATTGGTTAATGGCTGAGTAGATAGCTGAATAGTCTAGATCTCCTAAACCTAGTGCGATCGCCTGTTCAATAATTTGCTTGATTCCCTCTAAACTACTGGTGTTTAAATCCAACTCAGCTGCTTGGTTGAGAAACAGATTAGTGTCTTTTAGGAGATGTTTGGTAGGGAAATTCGGATTGGCAAAATTGCGATCGCGCATCCGATCGAGCTTTTTATCAAACGTAGGGGCATATAAAGCACTCTGCCTTACCACTGACATAAACTGTTCTATATCTACTCCCTGCTTTTGAGCAAAACTAAGGCTGAGGGCAAAAGTACTAGTCAACCCAGCAATTAACTGATTGAGAGCTAGCTTCATCGCTGCTGCTGTACCTACTTCCCCAATATACATCGGCTCAGGGCTATAGCATTTGAGTAGTTCACCATATTGCTCAAACTGTGCTTTAGTACTGCCTACCATGACAATTAACTCCCCTGTTTTTACCTGGGGAATACTGCCTAATACAGGTGCTTCCAAATATTCTCCTCCTGCTTGGGATACCGCATCGCGAATTGACAGACTCTCTGTCGGGGCGATCGTCCCCATTTGAATTATGGTAAGGTTGGCTAAATGACTTTTGGCTGCGTCAGACAATAGAGATTCAGCGATCGCTGCTGCATCGCTCAACATCAAAATTACACAGTCTGTTTGCTGAATAACTTCACTTGCTGAGTCGGCAACTTTTGCCCCAGCGTCTTCTAAAGGCTTTAATTTAGACTTAGTACGGTTATAAACAGTTACACTGTGGCTGACTGATAGCAATCGCAAAGCCATTGGCTGCCCCATCAAACCAGTTCCCAAAAACCCGATTTTCATTTAGTTTTCTTGTCTAGCTTCATTATCAACTTACAACAATTTATCAACAACTCTTAATGATCGTTGTTTAGTTTGGCTCAATAGGCGATCGCTTTTCCCGCAGGTTTACGAACATCATTAACACCTACGATTGTTCCGTCAGGATTGACTAAAATCGACTCTGCTGCCCCCCATTGTATAAATGGTACGATTTTCATATCCCCTAAGTTTTAAGCCCCTAGAAGTTTCAGGATTAATTGCCTGAGGTTCGCTGACTACCCGATTGGGTATACCTTGGTAATGTAAACGGGGAGTATTGACGGCATCACTAAGATTCATGCCGTAATCGATCGCATTGGTAATTATCTGCAATACGGTAGTGGGTATGGTTGAACCTCCTGGACTTCCTGTAACCAGATAAACTTGCCCATCATGGGTAACTATAGTCGGTGACATGGAACTAAGGGGACGTTTCCCTGGTTCAATTAGATTAGCTTTTCCCTGTCGTAACCCAAATTGATTCACTTCGCCCAGCTTGGTAGTAAAATCATCCATTTCATTGTTGAGCAAAAATCCTGTTTCTGGAGCAATTACGCCTGCACCAAAATAAGAATTAATTGTATAAGTAACAGCTACGGCATTACCTTCTTTGTCTACTACCGAGTAATGAGTAGTGTTTGTTCCTTCGGCTTGAACATCTGTCGAATAGACAGATTCTGGGGGAATGGCTGCAAACGCAATTTTGTCTCTTAAAGTAGCGGCATATTCAGGAGAGAGTAATTTATCTATCGGGTTATCGACAAAATGAGGATCGCCCAAGTAACGATTGCGATCGCCAAAAGCGAATAACATTGAAGAAAATATCGGGTGTAAGCTTTGAGGGGTTTTCCAGCCCAATTCTTTTAAATCGTAGCCAGACAAAATATTTAACATCTGGCAAACTGTAGTACCACCACCAGGAGGCGGGGCAGAAATTACCTCATATCCTCGATAATCACAGCTAACAGGTTCGTATTCACTCACTTGATAGTTAGCAAAATCTTCTAAACTTAGAATGCCGTTGTTTTCTTCGCTAGCAGCAACTATTTTTTTGGCTATCTCTCCCTGATAGAAAGCATTCTCATCTTCAGCAATTAAACTTAGAGTGTTAGCTAAGTCTGGCTGAATTAAGGTGTCTCCAGCTTGATAAGTCTTGTTGTCTTGCAAAAAGATTGACGCAACATTAGGTTGTAATAATCTCTTTTTACCAGCCTGAAATATATCTATATCTCCTGGTTGCAGCTGGAAACCATTGGCAGCCAACTCGATTGCTGGATTAATTACCTGTTTACGCTGCATTGTGCCATATTTATCTAGAGCATAATTTAATCCCTTAACCGTACCTGGAACACCTACGGCTAAATAACCATCTGTGCTTAAATCTTCAATCAAATCACCTGTCTCATCAAGATACATATCAGCAGTAGCCTTACGGGGTGCAGTCTCGCGAAAATCGATAAAAGTTTCTATGCCATCTGCCAGGTGAATCAGCATAAATCCGCCTCCACCAAGATTACCGCAGCAGGGATCGCTTACGGCTAGGGCATAGCCAACAGCTACCGCAGCATCGATCGCATTCCCTCCATCTTTTAAGATCTCCAACCCAACTAACGAAGCCTCTTTTTGCGTTGAAACTACTACCCCATTTCTACCGACGGCTTGAGTTGCTACAGTCTTGGCATTAACTGAATACCAGCTATCGACTGTCGAATAGATTAAATATAAATTGTTAATCAAATAGTTACCAACTACGACTATAAAAACAATGCTGACAGCCAGAAATATAGCTTTTTTAATTCTCATTTATTTCTTTTATAAGACTAAAAGATTACAATAATTCCCCCCGCATCACTGTTACCGCCTGTCCTAGAAGCGAAACGCGATCGCCACCATCATATTCAATTTTGACCACGCCACCGCGGGGCGAAGCCTGATAAGCTAAAAACCGATCTTTTTGTAAGCGATCGCGCCAATAAGGAGCTAAACAGCAATGAGCGGCACCCGTAACTGGATCTTCGTCTATGCCTAACCCTGGAGCAAAAAATCTGGAGACAAAATCATATTCTGAATTATCCCCGGCCAAACTAGTAACAATTACATTTGATATTGGTAGCTGCTTTAATAAAGCAAAATTAGGCTGTAGCTGTTTTACCTGTTCAACCGAGGCAACTTCGACTAAGTAACCCAAAGAATTATATGAAACAGTCTTCAAAGGTACTCCCAAAGCATCTCCTAGTTTAGTAATTGGCGGTATATCTTGCGATCGATTAGCGGGAAAATCCAATTTAATCCAGTCATCTTCATACTTAGCAGTTAACACGCCACTTTTAGTTTCAAACTTAATCTCTTGACCAGTAGAAGCATAACCTTCTGTCCATAATACGTGCGCGCTAGCTAAAGTTGCATGACCGCACAATGGAACTTCCATAGCTGGAGTAAACCACCGTAGTTTATAGTGCTGGTCTTGTTTGATTAAAAATGCTGTTTCGGAAAGATTCATCTCATGAGCGATCGACTGCATCCACCAATCATCTTGGGGCGATCGCAAGACACATACAGCAGCAGGATTTCCTTGAAAAGCTTGAGCGGTAAAAGCATCTACCTGGATTATCTTTTGATTCATAAAATTTTGCCAGATCTAAACCTGAATTAAGTTTGAACAAAATATACAGAAAACTCAAGTAAGTTTTGCTTTGATTAAAGAAAAATTATCTAGCTTTGCGCTGCAATTGCCTAAAGTCCATACAATAGTAGTTAAATAACATCAGCAATTTAAACCATGAAGCCAAATAATCCATCCTACCTAGTCTCATTTTTAGGATTGAGTATTGCTACCACTCCTTTCATTATTAGCATTTTGACTTTATATTTATTAACCGAATTTATGACTGAGCTTGGGAAAGTCAGTGAAGAAATATTTCGTTCAGAGCGTTTGCCTATCCTCAACTTCTCCAACTTAGATGACCAATAATCGCTAATAATCTGGTTCAGCAAAACTCAAACATTGTTATTACACTCACCAAATTACGATTTACATACGCTAAGCAGAGGTTTTTATGAGTTCGGTTGTTCAATCTTCAATAGCAGATCAAACAGAGGTTAACGTAGTCGACACTTCTTATTTGCTGCTGCGTCATCGCCAAAAATTGATCGAAGATCTTTGGGAATCTGTATTGCGTTCTGAATGTGGTCAGGAAATGCTCGATCTACTTCAGCAAATGCGCTCTCTTTCTTCTGCTGAAGGACAGGTAACAGATACATTTCCTCAGTCTTCTGTGCCACAGCTAATTGCAAAGCTCACCCTGAGCGATGCTATTCAAGCAGCTAGGGCGTTTGCTCTTTATTTTCAATTAACTAATATTGTTGAACAACACTACGAATCTAGAGAACAAAAACTAGCTCGGCGTGTTACGCGCACTGCATCATTACCACAGCATTCTAATGGCAATGGTTTAAAGCAGCACTCCCATGCTCCTTTTGACAGCAGCAATAGCTCCCTAGCGAATGAATTAGCTGATAATTGGGTCGAACCCACTATATCTAGTAGCAATCAAGCAGGGTTGTTTCACTGGCTATTTCCTTATCTTAAGGAAATTAATATGCCACCGCTAATGCTACAAAGATTATTAGATCGCTTAGACATCAGGCTAGTTTTTACGGCTCACCCAACGGAGATTGTGCGTCACACTATCCGTAAAAAACAGCGTCGTATATCTCACATTCTTGAACAGCTCGATGTAGCAGAAGAAGTAATGCGGGAGATCGGATTAGCAGAATCTTGGGAATCTAATGAGGCTATTAGTCAACTAACCGAAGAGATTCGGCTCTGGTGGCGTACAGACGAACTACACCAGTTTAAGCCCAAAGTCTTGGATGAAGTAGATTATTCGCTGCATTATTTTCAAGAAGTATTGTTTGACGTAATTCCTCAATTGGCTTCTCGTCTCAAACAGTCATTAGCCAATTCTTTCCCTGGTTTAGTTGCTCCCACTCATAATTTTTGTTATTTCGGCTCTTGGGTCGGTTCAGACCGCGATGGCAATCCTTTTGTAACTCCTCAGGTAACCTGGGAAACAGCTTGTTATCAACGAAAAATTGTCATTGAAAAATATCTTAATTCAATCGAGCAACTGCGGGAGTTATTGAGTCTTTCGTTGCACTGGAGCGACGTTCAGCAGGAACTACTCGATTCTTTGGAGCAAGATCAGCAAAGTATGCCTGGTATTTATGAAGAATTAGCAATTCGCTATCGTCAAGAACCTTATCGCCTCAAGCTAGCTTACGTTGCTCAAAGATTAAAAAATACCCTAGAGCGTAATCGGGTTTTAGCTTCGACGGCTGGAAGACAGGCAATCTCAGAAATCAATACCGATAATATCTATGTCTCAGGAGCTGAATTTGTAGTTGAATTAAAGCTCATGCAGAATAGTTTGGCTGCAACTAGTTTGCAATGTCGTGAGCTAGATAATTTAATTTGTCAGGCAGAAGTATTTGGCTTTAATCTAGTGGAGCTAGATTTTCGACAGGATTCCTCGCGCCATAGCGATGCGATCGCCGAAATCACTGCATATCTCCAAATTCTACCCAAGCCTTACGATGAGCTTTCCGAAGCCGAGAAAACTGCTTGGCTGATTCAAGAATTAAAAACTCGTCGTCCTTTGATTCCTGCGGAAATGCCTTTTTCCGATACGGCTTGTGAGACGATTGAAACCTTTAGAATGTTGCACTTATTGCAGCAAGAATTTGGACGGGGCATTTGTCAGACTTACATTATCAGCATGACTAACTTTGTTAGTGATGTTTTGGAGGTATTATTACTTTCCCAAGAAGCAGGTTTATACGATCCAGCTACCTGTAGCACCTCCGTAAGAATCGTACCTTTGTTCGAGACAGTTGAAGATTTAAAACGCGCTCCAGAGGTGATGCGGGAATTATTTGAACTGCCTCTTTACCGTGCATCTCTTGCAGGAGGCTACGAGCATGTTGCCACAAATCAACAAAACACTAAAGCTAATCTTAGTTCCGTTCCGCTCAAGCCTAGCGATCTTCAAGAAGTGATGCTGGGTTATTCTGACAGTAACAAAGACTCTGGTTTCCTCAGTAGTAATTGGGAGATCCATAAAGCTCAAAGAGCATTGCAAAAGGTAGCCTCAGAATTTGGCATTTCTTTAAGGATTTTTCATGGTCGTGGTGGTTCGGTCGGTCGTGGTGGTGGTCCTGCTTATTCGGCGATTTTAGCCCAGCCTACAGATACAATTCAGGGCAGAATCAAGATTACCGAACAAGGAGAAGTATTAGCTTCTAAGTATTCTTTGCCAGAGTTGGCTTTGTATCATCTTGAAACTATGACCACGGCAGTGATTCAGTCTAGTTTGCTCGGTAGTGGATTTGACCGAGTAGCTCCTTGGAATCAGATTATGGAAGAATTATCAGCGCGATCGCGTACCGTATACCGCTCTTTAATCTATGAGCAGGAGGATTTTGTTGATTTCTTCCATTCGGTTACTCCAGTAGACGTTATTAGTCAGTTGCAAATCGGCTCTCGTCCTTCCAAACGTCCTGGCAAGGGAAACGCCAACAAGAAAAAAGACATGAGCAGTCTAAGGGCAATTCCCTGGGTATTTAGCTGGACTCAAAGTCGTTTCTTACTACCTGCTTGGTATGGAGTGGGTTCTGCTTTGCAGGGATTTTTAGACCAAGAACCCCAGAAAAATCTCGACCTGCTGCAATATTTTTACGTCAAGTGGCCCTTTTTTAGAGTGGTGATTTCCAAAGTAGAAATGACTTTGGCGAAGGTAGATTTGCAGATAGCCGAACATTATGTCAAAGAATTGTCTCAACCAGAGGATCTAGAACGTTTTCAAAAGTTGTTTGCCCAAATTTCGGAAGAATATAATTTGACCAAAGCTCTCATTCTCAAAATAAATGGTCAGAAGAAACTTCTCGACGGCGATCCCGAACTACAGCGATCGGTACAGCTGCGCAACGGTACGATTGTTCCTTTAGGGTTTTTACAGGTGGCTTTAATTAAACGCCTGCGTCAGCATGATAAATCTCAGGCTCTACACTTCCGCTTTAGCAAAGAAGAGTTACTCAGAGGTGCCATGCTAACTATTAACGGTATTGCAGCGGGAATGCGTAATACAGGCTAAGCTTGACCGCTACCAAACACAATTAGGGCAAACAGCTATTTGCCCTAATAATTTAATTATTTATATACCAACAAAGTGAATTGAAAACAGCTACCTGATTCAGGAGAGCTTTCAACCCAAATTTGACCGTAATGAGCGCAAACTATCTGATAACACATGGCTAACCCTAATCCATAGCCTTCTAACTCGCGATCGCGCTGTAGACGGAAGCTATCTTCAAAAATGCGTTCTCTTTTCTCTGGGGGAACTCCTGGTCCTGTATCACAAATACTGACCTGAACCTTTTGATTTGTACGGTGCAATACGGATAACGAAATCTTACCTTGCTTGGGAGTGTATTTGATGGCATTGTCAAGCAGGTTGCCCACTAACTGACGAATTAACTCTTCATCAGCATAAACTCGCGGAAGATCTTGAGGAATATCTTGTTGAAAAGTCATCAGTTTCTGCTTTAGCCGGACATCAAACTGACTAATTACTTCTTGGAATAAGGCATGTAAATCTAACTCTCTAGGCTTAACTGCTAACTTAGCATTCGCACTCTGAGAATTTTGTAATAATTCGCTAATCATGCTATTCATGATGCCGAATTGATTTTTTGCCTGTCGAAAAAGCCTATGTTTGAGAGCTTTAAGCTTTTTAGCTTCTAAGCGGTCATTTTGCTCAGATAGTTCAATAGTTTCTACTGCCATGGAAGCTGCTGTCAGCGGTGTCCGCAAATCGTGAGCCAACATAGCCAGAATCTGATCTTTAAACCGTAACTGTGCAGCCAGTTCTTCTTTTTCTCGCTTCAGGCTAAATATTTCGTCAGATAGTTCAATATCTTTAATAGAATAACTTTGCTGAGCTAGTGGGTAATTTGATTCTTCTAGCCCATTAGGTTCATTTTCGCTTGCTGCTTTTAAATCTTTTGAAAAGGTCTTCCATTTAGGCCACCATTTTTCTAACTGCTTGATTAAATTGCTTCCCGCTAAAGTCTGTCGGGGCGCTGGAGCTATCTTAACCAAAGCAGGAGTGGCAACCAGCTTCAGAAATTCTACTAAATGAGGCTGTTTTTCGATCTCAACCACATTTAACTTAAAAGCGTAATCAGATTGTAAACTCTCCAAGTAAGCCTGAATTTCTTGAACTTGCTCATCGGAAGAAGAGCGTTTATCTACAAACAATAATAGTTGAAGCAATAGTTCCTCAGAATTACTTTGGTTGTAATCAGGGTATTGCTTATTGGATTGCAACACTAGATCTAAAAACCCAACAAGTTCGCTAAAAGCTACCTCAACTCTTCAATATAAACAAAATGGCGATTAAATAAACTGCCTTTTAATACTTAATTGTGCCAATATTGGTAGCTTATTTAGTTGATTAGAAAGTAGCTATTAGCCACCAATTAGGCTGTTGGAAAGATTTTTCCGACAACTCAAACTTTCTTATAAGACACTATTAAGATATCATAAAATTTACCCAGATTGCCTCAGTTGCTTAATTTCGGTCAACGTTACACCACCGCGTCCGCTAACAGCGTGGTTAGATCAGCTGCTACGCACTCAAACGCCAAGGAAAACCCTTGGCGATGCGGACTTGTCCCCTGTCAAGCAGGATTGAGATAGACGATGGCGCTTGCGTTGACGAAGGGCTGTTACCTGATTCGGGCGGCGGGCGGTCAACATCGGGCAAATAACCCCATCAAGGCTTTGCCCGTATGTATTACACCCTCAAAATGTTTTTCGCGGTCAGAAAATTTTTAGAAATATTACTTTATCATGGCTCTTGGTTATCTTGCTCTCGTCTTACACGCTCACTTACCTTTCGTTCGACATCCCGAAAGCGATTTTGTTTTAGAAGAAGAATGGCTGTTTGAAGCCATCACTGAAACCTATGTTCCCTTGCTTCAGGTCTTTGAAAACTTGCAGCGGGACGGGGTCGATTTTAAAATGACTATGAGTATGACACCGCCTTTGGTGTCAATGCTACGCGATGAACTCCTGCAAGATCGTTATGATGCTCATCTTACTCAGCTACAAGAATTAATTGACAAAGAGTTGGAACGGCATCAACACAATGGTCATATGCGCTATTTGGCTGAATACTATGCTAACTCTTTTAATCAAATCAGAAAAACTTGGTTGGGCTACAGCCGAGATTTAGTAGCTGGCTTCAAACAATTTTTAGATAGCGGCAACCTTGACATTATTACCTGTGGTGCGACTCACGGTTATCTTCCTTTGATGAAGATGTATCCTCAAGCTGTTTGGTCACAAATAAAGGTTGCTTGCGAACATTATGAGGAAAATTTTGGTCGTCCACCCAAAGGAATTTGGCTACCAGAATGTGCCTACTACGAAGGTTTGGAAAGAATGCTGGCTGATGCTGGCTTACGCTACTTCTTAACTGATGGACACGGTATTCTTTATGCACGTCCTCGCCCCCGTTTTGGCTCTTATGCCCCGATTTTTACCGAAACAGGAGTTGCTGCTTTTGGTCGCGACCACGAATCTTCGCAGCAAGTTTGGTCTTCCAAAGTTGGATATCCTGGTGCAGTTGAATATCGTGAATTTTACAAAGACCTAGGCTGGGAGGCTGAATATGAGTATATTAAGCCCTACATTATGCCTAATGGTCAGCGCAAAAATACGGGCATTAAATATCATAAAATTACTAGTCGGGATGGCGGATTGTCAGAAAAAGGTCTTTACGATCCTTATTGGGCAAGGGAAAAAGCTGCCGAACACGCCAGTAACTTTATGTACAATCGAGAAAGACAAATTCAACATCTAAACGACATGTTGCAGCGTCCGCCGATTGTAGTTTCTCCTTATGATGCCGAATTATTTGGTCATTGGTGGTATGAAGGTCCCCAATTTATTGATTTTCTATTTCGCAAGAGTTGGTACGACCAAAATACCTACGACATGACACACCTGTCGGAATATTTGCAGCAGCAGCCCGCTCAACAAGTTTGTCATCCGTCACAATCTAGCTGGGGCTATAAAGGATTCCATGAATATTGGTTAAATGAGACTAACGCTTGGGTTTATCCTCATCTACATAAAGCAGCGGAAAGAATGATTAAGCTGGCAAATCGCGAACCCGCTGATGAACTAGAGTGGAGAGCCTTAAATCAAGCAGCTAGGGAGTTGTTGTTAGCGCAGTCCTCTGATTGGGCGTTTATTATGCGCACAGGAACCATGGTTCCCTATGCAATTCGCAGAACCCGATCGCATTTACTCCGCTTTAACAAAATTCACGAAGATCTTTTGGTAGGCAAAGTAGATTCTGGATGGTTAGAAAAGGTGGAAGCGATCGATAATATTTTTCCCAATATTAACTATCGTACTTATAGAACTATGTAGCAGTAGCGGACCAGCCTATTACCGTAACACAATTGTCTCTTAAAAGTTTTATTTTACCACAGTTAAGATTTTGCTATCCCTTTTCAGTATTTTGTCTAATGCTGAAGGGGTATTTTATTTTTGTCCGCTACTACTCAAGGTTAGGCAACTCCTTAAACAACTAAAAACAACTTATGTTTCTGATGAAACAACTTCTGTTAATTGTTTTTTGTTAGCAACAGCTTTCTGGGTCGAGTTTTTGTTTTGGTCTGGCGGGGCTGTTTCTATGACGATTGGGGGAGTTTCTTTGTCAAAGGTTAATTTTTCTCCCACGCAATCTACAACAATTTTATCTCCTGCGGTGAACGTATTATCTAAAATCATCGTGGCAATGGGATTTTGAAGTTCCCGTCTAATTGCCCGTTTTAGCGGACGCGCACCATAAGCAGGATCGTAGCCGATGGTGACAATACGATCTTGAGCGGCTGGAGAAAGTTCAATCGTAATTTTTTGCTCACTTAATAAACGTTGAATACCTTGAATTTGAATAGTAACAATCTCTTTTAATTCTTCTTTTTTCAAGCCATGGAAGATAATTAGATCGTCAATACGGTTGAGAAATTCAGGGCGGAAGTGACCCCGAAGAGCCTTGTTTACCTGCTTATAAATTTCTTCGTAATCCTGGTCTTCTCCCTTAACGTTAAGAATATTTTCACTACCAATATTGCTAGTCATGACAATAATGGCGTTGCGAAAGTCTACTACTCGCCCTTGAGAGTCAGTAATTCTGCCATCATCCAGCACCTGAAGCAAAATATTAAACACATCCTTGTGGGCTTTTTCTACTTCATCCAATAACACCACGCAGTATGGACGACGGCGCACCGCTTCGGTTAACTGTCCTCCTTCCTCAAAGCCAATATATCCTGGAGGCGCACCCACTAAACGAGATACGGCATGTTTCTCCATGTACTCGGACATATCGATTCGTACCATTGCATCTTCGCTATCAAAGAGAAAAGCTGCTAGAGCTCTGGCTAACTCAGTTTTACCAACCCCTGTCGGTCCCATAAATAGAAATGAACCGATAGGTCGACCAGGATCGCTCATGCCTGCTCTTGCCATACGTATAGCTGCTGCTACTGCTGCCACAGGCTCTTGTTGTCCGATAACTCGTTGATGGAGATGTCCTTCTAGTTGAAGTAGCTTTTGTTTTTCAGATTCTAGGAGACGATTAATTGGTACTCCTGTCCAGTTAGCGACAATTTCAGCGATATCAGATTCCCCTACTTGTTCTCTCAGTAGAGTTGTTCCCTCGGATTGAAGATCAATTAGTTGAGCTTCTTTGGCTTCCAAATCTCTCTGCAAAGTTTCCAGCTTGCCATATTTTAACTGTGCAGCTTTTTCATGGTCAAAAGCTCGTTCAGCCTGATCTAACTGGAGTCGTGCTTTTTCTTCTTCTTCTTTAAGAGCGTTGATTTCGTCTAATAAGCTCTTTTCTGATTGCCATTGAGCCGATAATCCTCCCTGTTTACCTTTTAAAGTTTCAATTTCTGCTTTGATTTTGCTTAATCTTTCTTTAGCTGCCCTATCTACGGCAAGCATTCCTGGACGTTGACTTTCGCCAGTTAAAGAGACTTTTTCCATCTCTAGCTGCATAATACGGCGATCGATGTCTTCTAATTCGCTGGGTTTAGAAGTAATCTCCATTTTTAACTTAGCGGCTGCCTCGTCGATCAAATCGATCGCTTTATCAGGTAAAAAGCGATCGGTAATGTAGCGTTGAGACAGGGTTGCTGCTGCTACTAGTGCCGAGTCAGTAATAGTTACGCCATGATGCACCTCGTATCTTTCTTTGAGGCCACGTAAAATAGAAATAGTATCTTCTACGGTAGGCTGCTTGACGTACACCTGCTGGAAACGCCTTTCTAAGGCTGGATCTTTTTCAATATTTTTGCGATATTCATCGAGAGTTGTCGCGCCGATACAGCGCAATTCTCCGCGGGCGAGCATTGGCTTGAGTAAGTTGCCCGCGTCCATTGAGCCAGAGCCTTCTTTTGCTCCTGCACCGACCACGGTATGGACTTCATCAATAAATAAAACTATTTGACCGCTAGATTCGGTTACTTCTTTTAAAACTGCCCGTAAACGTTCTTCAAATTCTCCGCGATATTTTGCTCCTGCAATTAGGCTACCCATATCAAGAGAAATCAACTGACGGTTTTTCAGAGACTCAGGCACATCGCCATTGACAATGCGTTGCGCTAATCCTTCGGCGATCGCCGTTTTGCCAACTCCAGGCTCACCAATCAACACGGGGTTGTTTTTAGAACGACGAGACAGCACCTGAATTACTCGACGGATCTCTTCATCGCGACCGATCACGGGGTCTAATTTACCCGCCGTTGCCTGTTCGGTCAGATCTCGCCCATACTTTTCTAATGCCTGATACTGTTCTTCTTGATTCTGTTTGGTTACCTTCTGCGAACCGCGGATTGACCTGATGGCTTTTTCTAAATCTTGCGGGTCAACATTAAAACTACGAAGGGATTTCTTCCCAATCCGAGCGTCTTCGGCAAACCCCATCAGAATATGTTCGATGGAGATAAAGTTATCTCCCCAGCTTGAGCGACAGTCCTCTGCACGATCTAGCATACGATCTAAGCTAGGCCCTAAATATAGTTGAGACGAACCAATCCTCGGCTGACGTTTGGTGAACATCTCTAACTGCTGCTTGAAGCGCAGAGAATCAATATTGGCTTTATCTAAAATAGCTAGTGCCAAACCCTCCTGTTCTAAGGCCGCTAAGATTAAATGCTCTACCTCTAAGTTCTGATTCTGAAATAGTTTGGCAACTTCTTGAGATTTAACGATCGCATCCCAGGCTTGTTCAGTAAACTTACTTTGATCGGTAGGCTGCATATTTTAGCTAAGTTAAGTTGGTTAAATTTGACAATTGATGATGCCCAGTATAGCAAGGCTTCAACTATTAACATCCAAGTCCAAAATTACCTATTCCAAGACTTGAATATAATATAGTGTCTTAATATTAATTTTAGTATCATCTACCGATTAAAAACCATGAGTTAAAAGATCGCAGCCGTCAGATTATTTCTCAACAATATTCGCCTAACCGCTAAAGCCAGATTATTTTTTCTTTGCTTTCCAAGTACCACCATAACGATAATTAGGATTATTTTGGCTAACTTGTTGCCAACAGTCGGGACAGACTAACACCCAGTCACCTTCTTCTCGATCTTGAATACGATAGCGAATATCGACTAAATTGCAGAGAGCGATCGCAGGGTTTAGATTTTAGTTGAGCCATGATTAATTAAAGCAAGTTGATAGCCTCTTGCACCAGATAAACTTTAATCTTCTTCAATTATCTGCTCAATTGTATAGGGGCAGTTTTCAGGAAAGTGATCGCTTAATTCTGTTTTGCATTCAACAATTTTCAAGCTTTGTTTGTAGATAAGCTGAAGATTTTCTGTTAAATATTTTCTATAGTTTGTTGTCAATCTGTCTTGTAATTCGCTTTGAAAATTTACTATTTCAGCTTGCCAATGATTGCGAGTTTCTGCTTGTTCGTGCCAATAATCAATTAGTAACAGATGAACCATAATTTGACGACAAAAACTTTTACAAGCATTTCTCTGCTCTCTACCCAAATCTTCTAACTCCTCGATCACATTAGCTAAATCTAGCTTGTCAAATTCATGGACTCGCAAACATTGAATTTGCCTGTCAAGCCAAACATCCCATTCTTCTTGTTTTGTGGTTTGATCAATCATGAGTGTATTTAGTGAAAATTTTGGCAACTGCAATTATTTTTGTTGGTTCAATACTTTTTCCCTCAGAGTTACTTAAACATAATTGTATCAATACCCCTGTTCGATCTTTCGTAGCTTGGGGAGAGAAAGGAAACTCAACGTAGTGCAGTTTCTTCAACGCGGTGCAGGAGTACGCCTTAATTTGGCACTTCGGTTAGCTGAGTCCTTCGCGATCGCTCAATTATTTGATTGTCTACCATCAAACTCACGTTAGAATAAGCGTCATGCGGTTATTTTCTCTACTTATTTTAGGTCGGTACTTATGAATCCTGTTCTATCTCAATTTGGTTCGCAGATGTCTCAGCTAACTGGAGTTAGGGCAATTATGAAAGACATTATTGAAACCCTGAGAAATAGTGCAGGAAAAGAATTTATCAATCTTAGCGCAGGTAATCCTGTTATTTTGCCCGAAGTCGAACAGCTATGGCGTGACTGTACTCAAGAATTATTAGCTAGCGATGAATATGGTGAAGTAGTCTGTCGTTATGGTTCATCTCAGGGTTATACACCTTTAATTGAGGCGGTAGTTCAAGATTTTAATGCTCGTTATGGTTTAAATTTAAGCGATCGCCATATTTTAATCACAGGCGGTTCACAGGCACTGTATCTTTATGCTGCCAATGCTTTTGGTGGCTACACGGCATCAGGAGAATTAAGACAGGTAGTCTTGCCTCTTAGTCCCGACTATACGGGTTACGGCGGAGTCAGTCTAACTCCAGAGGCTTTATTGGCCTACAAACCCAGATTGGAAATTGACGAGGATAAACATCGGTTTAAATATCGTCCTGATTTTAGTCAACTGCAAATAAATGAGCAAACTGGCTGCGTCATTTTTTCTCGTCCTTGCAACCCGACAGGAAACGTAATTAGTGATGAGGAAGTCAAGAAAATAGCTGCGTTAGCTGCCAAACAAGATGTTCCCGTATTGATTGATTCGGCTTATGCACCACCTTTTCCCGCCTTGAACTTTACTGAAATGACTCCTCAGTTTGGCGATAATGTTATTCACTGCATGAGCTTATCGAAAGCAGGATTACCAGGAGAGAGAATTGGTATTGCTATCGGCGATCCTCAATTGATTCAGATCTTAGAATCTTTTCAAACCAATGCTTGTATTCATTCTTCACGATATGGTCAGGCGATCGCAGCCAGAGCAATTTCATCTGGTAAACTAGCTGATATCGCCACCAATATTATTCGTCCTCACTATCAACGTAAAATAAAAGTATTGGAAAATACCCTCGATGCAGCTATGCCAGATATTCCTTGGTTTTTGCATCAAGGAGAAGGCGCGATCTTTGCTTGGTTATGGCTTAAAGATCTGCCAATGACAGATTGGGAATTTTATCAGCAACTCAAGCAGGTAGGGGTAATTGCTGTACCTGGAAGTACTTTCTTCCCAGGATTACAAGAAGATTGGCAGCATAAGCAACAATGTTTAAGGATCAGTTTAACTGCTACAGAATTAGAAATAGCCGAAGCAATGCAGCGTTTAGCGAAAGTGGCTGAAAAAGTCTATCAATTGGTAAAAGTGTAACTTGCCACCAAGACAAAGTATATGACTCAAAATTATCAACTGATGAGCACGCATTAAAAATTGTCATGTCATAATTGGCATGATTTTCGGCGATTGAGTGTTTAATTGTTGCAGTGGCAGCCAATCAGCTGATTGTTGATAAAAGTAACAGTCAATTGCTTTAAATTACAAAAAGATAAGATAATAACAGATAACAATGTTTGTTTCTGATAAGTCTTTAACTTATTTAGTCGATTATATTTGTTCTCAACAGGTTGGCTATATGCTAAACAGTAAAGAATTGAGGTTTTGTCTTTGATTTTGAGTCAACAAAAATTAATCATTAAATCAATAAAGCACCCAAGCTGGCTGAAAAATTAACAGAAACCAAATTTTGTTAACAATAGTCAGTCAAGCCAGGAAAAATTAACAAGACGTAACAAATAATGGTTCGTTGTCGTTGTATAAAAGTTATCTGAGGGGTAAATGCCTGTTGGCGAGGTCTAAATAGGAATCGCACAGTGCGGGGTCAGTACCATCAAGCTTTGCGAAATGCTATGAGCGATCGCCGTAAATTTATCACTTTTACGGTTTTTTATTAAGAGTGTAAAGTTTTATTAGGTGACTTAAGAAACTTTTCCTGGGTGGCTAGAGAATAGTAACTTAGCACCTTCGACAACTGACCGCTTTCTCTAAGCTAGCTTTAGCTAGTGGCCGAAAGTAGTTTTTAAGTTAAGATTCCTTTTTGAAGTCCAACTAAACCAAATTTAATTCGAGTAGGAGATTATTTATAATGTTCGACGCATTTACTAGAGTAGTGTCTCAAGCTGATGCTCGTGGTGAATTTCTATCCACTAGCCAATTAGACGCTCTAAGTGCAATGGTTGCAGCAAGCAACAAACGTATGGATTCAGTTAACCGCATTACTGGTAACGGTTCCGCTATTGTGACAAACGCAGCTCGCGCTTTATTTGCTGAGCAACCTCAGTTAATTGCTCCTGGCGGAAATGCTTACACTAGTCGCCGTAATGCAGCCTGCTTGCGTGACATGGAAATCATTTTGCGCTATATCACTTACGCTATCTTCACTGGTGACGCAAGTGTTTTAGAAGATCGTTGTTTAAATGGACTACGCGAAACTTATTTAGCTTTGGGTACTCCCGGTGCTTCCGTAGCAGTTGGCGTTCAAAAAATGAAAGAAGCAGCTTTAGCAATTATCAACGACACTAACAACATCACCCCTGGCGACTGTAGTGCTATTTCTTCTGAGATTGCTGGCTACTTTGACCGCGCGGCTTCCTCAGTAGCCTAGTAAAGAAGAGCAATTGCTCTTTTGGACAACACAAATCAACCTTTGGTTGTTTAGAAAAAATTAGTAAAATAAGGCAACATCACAACTATGAAAACTCCTCTAACTGAAGCAGTATCTTCTGCTGATTCCCAGGGTCGTTTCTTAAGCAGCACTGAAATTCAAACCGCTTTTGGTCGTTTTAAACAGGCTAACGCTTCTTTAGAAGCAGCTAAAGCATTGACTAGCAATTCTCAAAAATTGGTTGATGGTGCAGCTAACGCAGTGTATTCTAAATTTCCTTACACTACTAGCACTCAAGGACCTCAGTATGCTTCTACACCTGAAGGTAAAGCAAAATGTTCTCGTGACATCGGCTACTACCTCAGAATGGTAACTTACTGCCTAGTTTCTGGTGGTACTGGTCCCATGGACGAATACCTAATAGCTGGTCTAGACGAAATCAATCGCGCTTACGAACTTTCTCCTAGCTGGTATATTGAAGCTCTTAAATATATCAAGAGTAATCATGGTTTGAGTGGAGATCCTGCTACTGAAGCAAATAGTTACTTAGACTATGCGATTAACACACTAAGCTAGAGTTGGCTAAATTTTAGCGAGTTATTAGTCTATTTAAACAAGATAGACATCAGACAAAAATCAAAATATTTGATTGATCAAGCGATACTCAGAGGAGTATGCGAATGCCAGCAATAAGGCTAGTATTTGTTTACTTTTCTGAGTATTGTCATGTTTGAAGCAAAGAGGGAGCGATTATGAAAGATGAGGCGGAACAACTGACGGTAGAGCAAGCGATCGCTAACCTCAAGCAAAAAGAAGATTTAGGGGCGCGATACTATGCTGCATGGTGGTTAGGGAAATTTAGAGTTCAAGAAAAAGAGGCGATCGCTGCTTTATTGATGGCCTTAGAAGATGAACAAGACCGTGCGCCCGATGGCGGCTATCCCTTGCGTCGCAATGCCGCTAGAGCTTTAGGTAAACTGGGCGACAAAAGTGCTGTAGAGCCATTAATTCGTTGTTTAGAGTTTCCTGATTTTTACGTCAGAGAAGCTGCTGCTCAAGCTTTAGAAATGTTGCAGGATAACCAATGTATTCCTTCGTTGATCGAGCTATTAAATGGAGGAGTAGCAGCAGCTACGAGAGTGACTGGTAAACCCCATTTAGTCCAGCCTTATGAAGCAGTAATTGAAGCTTTAGGAACATTAAGAGCAACCGAGGCAATTGACCTAATAGAGCCGTTTACGCAGCACCCGACAGAAAAGGTAAAATATGCTGCTGCCAGAGCGATGTATCAGCTAACTAGAAAAGACAGGTATGGAGAGATGCTGATTAGAGCATTATCTGGAGACGATTTGCAGCTGCGTCGCTCGGCTTTGATGGATTTGGGTGCGGTAGGCTATCTCAAAGCAGGTCAGGCGATCGCTAATACTTTAGCTGAAAATAGCATGAAGTTGATTGCACTTAAAGGATTATTAGAAACTAGTTTAACCAGCCAAGATCCAGAAATATCTACCGAGAGCATTAAAATCATGAACTTAATGGATTCGCTCCTCTAAATTGATGGTCATCGGAGTAAAAGCGATCGCAAAGGATATAACATCAGAAGTCAGGATTTTTTTTATAGCCTAAAAAGAGCAGGCTATAAAAAAAATACAAGAATTCAGATAGATGTTAGGTAAAGTAGTAAAATTATTCTTTAACTATTATCTATTATATTTTCCCGACTTTAAACCAGTCACAAGTTATTGATGTCTGATGTTCAACAATTAATTGAGGCAGTAAACCAAGCCGACTCAGCTGATTTACTACTAAAAACCGTAGAAAACTTAGCAGAAGTGACCGATACAGCTGCAATACCTACCTTAGTAGAGGTTTTGGGGTTCAATAATCCTGGTGCTGCGGTAGCTGCGGTTGATGGTTTGATTAAAATTGGCGAACCCGTTGTTCCTTATTTGCTCAAGAACCTAGACAGCTATAACTACGGTGCAAGAGCCTGGGCTACTAGAGTGTTTGCTGGTATTGGCGATCCTGCTGCTTTAGATTTGTTATTAAAAGCTGCTGTTTCTGACTTTTCTCAAAGTGTCCGCCGCGCAGCAGCCAAGGGATTGGGCGGTATTATCTGGTCCAAGCTAGCTCCTGAGGAAGTTGTTTCAGCCCAACAGAAGGTATCAAAGACTCTCTTACTGGCAACAGAAGACGGAGAATGGGTAGTTAGATATGCTGCTGTAGTTGGGCTAGAGGCATTAGGTCATACTTTGGCAACCAGCCAACCTAAATTAGTATCAGAAATTATCACTAAGTTCCAAGAATTGATTAGTACTGAACCAGAAGCAGCTATTCAGGCTCGAATTAAATACGCGATGAATAATGGGCAATTGAGCGCGGATAATTAACCAATATTTTTGCTTTAGACGGTTAGGCGGACATTGGTCACACCCTGACGGAGTTGTTTTTGCCTCCTTAACCAGGATGCCCGAATAGCTGGACGAATAATGGACGTAAAAGTTTTAGCACCCCAACGAACAAAAGCACTGTTATGTAATAATTCAGCTTGACCCATTTCTTGCGCCTGTAATTGTTGGATGCGAATAATTTCAGGTTCTCTTTCCTGTTGAATTATCAGTAATGCTGCATCAATTTGGCTTAAATTAAGTTCTGTCTCACTCAATAGTGGGACTAAATGATTAGCGGCCACAATCGCATCACGAAACGCCATATTTATACCCTGGGCGCGGAGCGGTGACATGGGATGAACAGCATCTCCTAGTAAGAGTAGTCCAGGAATTGACCAGCGATCGCAACGTCCCACAACTACAGATAAGTGTATGGGCTTAGTTAAACTGTCCTGATGATTTAAGATATGTTCGGCTAGCCAAGGAGGAGAAGTTGCCGCGAGTTTAGCTGCCCAGTCAAGATCTCCAACAGCGTAATTATCATCCGCGTGTAGTCCCCAACCAATGTGTAGCTTACCTGATGAGCCTCTAAATAGACCAAATCCCTCTCTTCCTTGCAGAATTGAATAAAAAATATTCTTGCCAAGCGATCGCGCCCCAGAATCAAGCTGAAACCACAAAATATCAACATTATTTTGCAACTTAGTCAAATTTATACCAGCTTTTTTTCTGATTACAGAATTACGCCCATCACTAGCTATGACAAGATCAGCACTGATTTCTACTCCCGAACTTAATTTAACGCCGCCAACTCTGCCACCAGGCTTACGTACAATATCCTGTACTGGTTCGCCTTGCATAAATTCAAACTGAGCATATTCCTCAGCTTGCCTAATAATTGCTGCTAATAAGTCAGGTTGCGAAACTGTCGTGCAGTGCCTTCCATTAGCTTCTATAGGTTCATCCACCCGAAATAGTTTTCGCTGAGATAATAAAAATTCCCACCCATCAATAGCCTGATGGGGAATGTCTGTTAATAATTTCAGCAAGCCCATTTGTTCTAAAGCATCTAAGCCACTAGGCATTAATCCTTCGCCGCGAAATAACCGTTTAAAATCGCGAGATGCCTCAATCAGCTTTACTTCAATCCCCCTTTGTACTAACAATAATGCTGTTACTGCACCAACAGGACCTGCTCCCACAATTACTACCTGCGCCATCGTCAAAATATTTATACTGAATTAAATTTATGATTACCAAAAGGTTACAGGAGACCAAGTGGCGTTAATTTTTATCGTCTCCTCTTATCATTTTTGCCAATATGAGTTAAGATTCGCCCAACGACTTCCTGATAAAATACGGAGATTATTCAATGACTGCTCTTCGCCAGCCTGATTTTTACCCCGATTATTCTCCTCAAGCACAACCAGAGACAATTGGTAACCAACGCCAATTAGTTAGGCAGCCCCAAACAAAATTAACCAAAGTAATCAAGCCAAAGACTTTTTCGTCACCAAATAGTCTACCTAGTAATCTTAATACACTGTTATTATTGCAAAAAAGTTCTTTTGGTATAGCTATAGCTTCGATGACGGCTAGCATTGGTCTTTATATATCTGCGGTGCATATTCCGAAAGTTTGGAGCCAAGAATATCAGCATTTAGAAAGTTTACAACGTCAAGAGCGTCAGCTAATAGCAATTAACGAGACGCTCAAATATCAAATAGCTCAAGAAGCCAGTCAAGATAATCGTCTAGCTGTATCAAGTCCAGAGTCAGCAGTCTTTATTCCTCCTGCAAAAATTAGCGTCAAAAACAAATCTAATATCAGCACAGAGCAAGCAAAAACGGTTGAATTAAAGCTTAATAGTTTTGGCTATTAAGCAAGAGCCATGTGACTATCTTAATTATTATGTTTAATTTTGGCATTTATATTTGCTGACAATTACTTATTTACACCTATTGAAAAGATACGAGCTAAATTAGTTTTCATGCCTCCAGATAGCTTAGAGCTTAATTTATGTCTAAATCTAAGTTTCAACTCCCTCTCAGATTGACTAAACGCAATTCAACTCGACCAACTCCGAGAAAGCTACAGTACAACCACCATACTTTTAATAATGTTTACCAGAATCAGGGTAAAAATAAACCGCTATTAAGGCTGTTTTTGATCTGGGGCATACTAGTTTTTGGTACCCTAGGTTTAGGCTCAAGACTCTATTATCTCCAAATCGTTGATCCTTTAATCATATACGAACAAGCTCCCCAAGGAAAAAAACTAACCCAAATAGCTCAAGATCAGCAAACAACTAGGCTTAATTTTTATATCCCTCGTCGTCAAATTGTTGACCGCCAACAAAATGTTTTAGCAACAGATCGAATTACCTATACTCTCTACATTCATCCTCATTTATTTAAACGGAATTCTCAGCCAGTACCAGCAGCAGAAATCGCCGATCAGCTGTCAGATATATTAGGCAACAAAACCCCTGAAGAATTGTTAGCAATTTTTGCTCAACAAGATTGGGGAATTCTTTTGGCGGAAGATTTACCTGAATCTGCCCAAGCAAAAATTGCCGCACTACAAATTGATGGTTTAGATTTAAAGCAAAACTACACCCGTTTTTATCCTCACCAAACAATGGCAGCAGAGGTAACAGGCTATGTCAACCGCGATAGCAGCCGCGCCCCTCAGGCAGGAGTAGAATACACTCAAAACAAACTTCTCGAACGCAAGCCGATAAGCTGGAAAATGAAGCGTAGCTTTGATCGAGAAAAAGCCGTATTTTATCCAGGGGATTTAGAGCGATCGCAACAGCTATTTAACTTTGACGATCTGAGATTACAGTTAACAATTGACTTACGTTTACAACAAATTGCTCGTAATGCCTTAAAGCAGCAGATGGAACAGTATAAGGCCAAACAGGGTGCGGTAATTGTCATGGATGTTCGCGATGGGGCGATCGCCGCTTTGGTGTCCGAGCCGACTTATAATCCTAATACATACTATGAAACTACTGATTTTCGGCTATTCAAAAATTGGGCAATTACCGATCTTTACGAGCCTGGTTCTACTTTTAAGCCGATTAATATTGCTTTGGCTTTAGATGCGGGAGTTATTTCTCCCCAGGATACCTTTGATGATACGGGAGAAATTAAGATTAAAGATGCTGTGGTGCGTAACCATGATTTTGAAAAAAAAGGTGCGCGAGGAGAATTAACTTTGCCAGAAATTCTTCAGTACTCTAGTAACGTGGGGATGATTAAGATCATGCATCGGATGAAACCTCTCGACTACTATCGGGATTTACAGAAATTAGGCATTGAGGAGGAGTTAGAATTTGATATTCCAGGATACACCACAGGTAGATTAAAAAACGAGGTAGAATTTACTGTTAGGGAAATTGAACCCGCCACTACAGCTTTTGGTCAAGGTTTTTCGCTAACACCCCTCAAGCTAATTCAACTCCATGCAGCATTGGCCAACAAAGGTAAATTAATCACGCCTCATGTAGTTAGGGGTTTGTCAGATTATCAAGGCTATCTCCACTATTTTCAGCCATCCAATAGTAAGCAAATATTTTCTCCTAAAACCGCTACTACTGTTCTAGAAATGATGGAAACGGTGGTTGAAGAAGGTAGTGGTTACGCAGCTAAGATTCCAGGCTACAGAATTGCTGGAAAAACAGGAACTTCCCAAAAAGCCGTTAACCAGGGTGGATACGATGAAACAGCAAAAATCACTAGTTTTGTTGGTTTATTTCCAGTCGAAGCTCCTCGTTACGCAGTTTTAGCCGTAGTTGATGAGCCTCGCGGAGAACATACTTATGGCTCTACTGTTGCTGCACCAATAGTAGGCTCGGTGATTCAAGGCATAATCAATATTGAAGGTATACCGCCCAGTAGCAAAATAAATGCTAACAAGGTTAATTAATCGTGTGCTTAATTCGGTAGCGATCGCCAACAGGTGCATAAGAGAAAGCGAGTATTTCAACTACTAGTAGTCTGTTAACTTATTGATAAACAAAGCATTAGTTGTTTTAATATTAATTTAGTCGCTGGAGACTTCATGAAGATCATCGAGACTTCTAGATTAACCCTTAGATATATTACCATTGGCGATCGAGAAGCTTTGATACCAATTTTGGGTGATGCTGAAGTAATGCGATATTCCATTATTGGAGTACATAATCGCCAGCAAGTTAGACAGTTTATTGAACAGAGATTGCTCTCTTACCTTGAATGTGGGTTTGGTTTATATGCTTTAATTCATAAGCAAACTCAGGAGTTGATTGGCTACTGCGGTTTTTTTATTCAATCGGTTGAGCAGCAGCAAGAAGTAGAAATTGGCTATCGGTTAGCAAAAAAATATTGGGGACAAGGCTTGGCTACCGAAGCAGCTAAAGCGGTCTTAGAATATGGTCAGCAAAGATTTAATTTTCAACGTTTTATCTGTTTAATCGATCCTGATAATATTCGGTCGGTTAGGGTAGCTAAAAAGCTAGGCATGAAGCTAGAAAAAAAGCTAATTTATCACGGCTTAAATGTAGAGATGTATAGTTTAACTAAAAGCTAAAGGCTTTTAATACTCTCCTTCTCAGAATCAACAGGGTTTTTTCGCAGACATATATTTATCAGTTTCCCGTAATCTCTGACTCAAAAACCGACAGATTTCTAAAATGATATGGGGGCGTTGAGTAATCAGGCTAATAAAACGTTTCTTTTCTAGACAGAGTAATACAGTGTCTTCAATTGCGATCGCACTGTCCCAACGAGGAGCTTCATCAAACAGGGCAATTTCGCCAAAATACTGTCCTGTAGTCAACTGCTTAATCTCTTGTGGTTCGCCATCAAGTTCTTTGACAATCTGTACTTTGCCTGTGGCAATAATATATAGATGCCCGCCCCAACTTCCTTCTTTGTAAATAGTTTCTCCAGCTAGTACTTGTCTTTGTTCTAAAGCCTGGTCGATCGGAAATAGTTCATCAAGAGTTAGATTTTTAAATAAGGCAACGTTGCGTAGTAAAAGTAATCGATTCATAGAAATGCTAATGGAACAGGTCGGCTGAACAGGAATAATTTCTGGTGCAACTGATTGTACGATGGGATGGGAATCTTTGATTAGAGTTTTAGGTACAGTCGCCAGGGCTACGGACGCACCTGTTTTGATCCAGCGATCGCTTGAATTTAACGCCTCTAAGAGTATTTTGTAGCCTTTAGTTTGCAGCCATTGAGGAGTAGGCTCGATCTCGGTTTGGGGCTGTTGTTCTGATACCGTCTCTTCTAGTAAAGGCATCAGAGGTTGAACAAAGCGACGATGATTGATTGAAGCGAGAACTTCCACTGCATTAGCTAAATCACGGCGATCGCCAGTTGCCAAAATACGTTTGACTAAGTTAACGGTGCGGGAATATCCTAAACAAGACAAAATATACAGCACCTTTTGCAATAACCGCTGCTGATAGTCTTCAATTGCCACTGCCAATAATCGCCAGTTAGGATCTTGTCTTGGTATCTGTTGTTGCCACTTACGAGTCTGGTTAAACTGCTGAAATTCCGGGGTGAGGTGCTTAAAAAGAATTTCGTTAGCTTGCTTGCTTTTAAACAGAGCGATCGCCGCGATCGCTGTATTAACTACATGAGGATCTCCTGAGGTTAAATGTTCTTGAGCGATAGTTAAGCCTAATTTCCCATAAGCGGATATAGTACTAGCTACCTGTTGACGCACTCGTGCATCATCATCATCAAATCCTCTAGTAACTTGCTGCAAAGCTTCAGAGCAATGGGTAATTTCTAATATTTTGAATGCGCAAACCCGAACTGCTGGATCGTAATGTTCAATTTCAGCCGCCGCAATTTTGGCTAAATTATGGTCTTGAGGAGAAGCGATATTAACTAAAGCATTAAGTGCTTCTTGTTTTGCTTCGGGGCTAGCTTGGGGTAGTAAATATTCAATCAGAGTAATAAACTCAGGGTTTTCACTATGGCGCACAACTGAGGCGATCGCTTTGGCTGTAGCGTCGGTTAATTCTAGCTGCCAAAACTGTTCGGCAATGCTGGAATCTAATTCTTCGGCTGAGGTGGCTTGAAATGTAGCAACTAAACCCAACGCCTTTACTTCTTGGTTACTATCGGCAATCAAAACTTGGAGGTGGTCTGGATCAAAAGTATATTGGTTGGCAATCAAAACTTCCAGCGCAGTTGCTCTTACTGTAGGATTGTCATCAGTCAATAAATTGGCAAACTGCTGTAGAGTTGCGCGATCGCTATTTCTAAACAACTTCAAGATTCCCTCCCGCACGGAACTATCTGCTTCGGGTAATAAAGCCTTGACTTCGTTAAAAAACTGACTCGGATTGCCAATATTAGCAGCCAATTCTAAACCTTTCATTTGGGTAAAGCGATCGCCATCAGTTAAAAATTCTCGGATCGCCTTGCTGGATTGAGCAGGTAGCTGAGTACTATTGAACTGAAAATCATCTAGATTAATTGTATCAGCGCGAATCATCTCTTCTAAACCTTGGGTATAAAACCTGCCCATCGGTAAGCGTACTAGCAGCAGCAATACAGTTAAGGCAATTGCTAACAAGGTAATTTGTGGCAGGCTGAGATAAAGATGGCACAGCCACAAGACTATTCCTGCCAAAGTTAGTCCCAAAGAATAGATCAGACCATCGCTTAAGGCTCTAATTCTGCCCACATACTGATGCGGAATGCCGTTGTAGTTTAGCTGATGTACGGGGAGGTTAATCGACTTATACAGTGCGTCTCCGTTGATGTGTAAACCAATAGCTGCGGGTAGCTGGAAATTGAGTAATAGTCCAAGCAAGCTCACCAGAGTGGTCACAGGATAAACAGCGTTTAATCTCGCTACCCCTACCCATTTGAGTAGTGGGCGAGTAATCCCGTAGAGAAACAGCACCTGGATCAAAGAGATCACCATCCGCATCAGTCCCAAGAAACTGGTTAATTCAGATTCATTAAACTGCTGCCCATAAATATTAAACCAAAGAAACTCGGAGCAAATATAAATAATTACTAGTAAAAAGCTGCTGGTAGCTAAAAATAAGACCAGGGGATAGCGTTTGCCCAAATCAAGCAGAGTTCTTAAAGACTCTATGATGCTCAGATTAGTTTTTTGAACTGATTCAAGACGACGCTGAGAACTTTCCAAATAAATCAGTTGTCCAAAGGCGATCGCCATTAATAAAGGCAAACTCCACAACAATTCTCGACTAGGAAAATAATGAGACAGTAGAATCGTTGTCCCACCTCCTACCAAAGTTCCCACCGCCTGTGCAATGCCGATTAAGGGAGCGTATTGCTTGTATTCAATCGTAGTGAAATAGTCCGTCAGTAAACCAGGATAAAGCAGGTTATTATTAAAATCCCACTGGAAAAAAATGATGATCAGCAACACATAATAAACCCAGACTACATCTAAATTAATTAGTAGCCTCAACCCCAGCATGGTTAACATTGACGCTAACATTACATAGCGAAACATCTGAGGACGACTATAGCGATCGGCAATCTGAGAAAAAATGCCATAAATAGGCAGAGAACATAACCCAATCAGGATAAAGGCTATGGGCAGTTTTCCTGCACCGACCTGGCTGACAAACAAAGAATTGGCGATCGCCATGGCAATAACGTTATAAGTTAATACCGTGACCGCTAATAGTGCAAGTTGCGGGAAGCGACCAAATTGTCTAATCATGATACTTTTTGCTCGCCTGCTTTAGTTTCTGTCAGTGTAGAAGTTTCATTTTCTATGCTGACCATCTCCAGGTTTAAACTATCGGTAGAGGTCTGAATAAATAAAGTCAGACTGGCGGCAATAATTAAGCATACTCCCCCCATCACTACCGCCAACAGACGATCTTCATGGAGTAAATGCTGCATAACCCAACCAAAACCTAAAGATGCCACAATCTCTGGTAGCACTACAAAAAAATTAAATATTCCCTGATAAATCCCCCTGCGCTGAGGCGGAATTGAACCGCTTAGCATAGCGTAAGGAATGATGAGCGCACTTGACCAAGCTATGCCTAATCCCACCATTGATAGAAGCAAAATATATTGATTGCTGATAGTTAATAATGAAACTAAACCGATCCCACCACAGAGTAAACATAGACTGTGAGTTTTAGGACGACCCAAGTATTGAGCAATGCGGGGCAACACAAATGAAAAACCGATGCAAACCGCGTTGTAAACGGCAAAACAAATTCCTGCCCATTCTATACCGTCGCTATAAAGTACCGAATTTTGATTAGTTGCCCCAAAAATATTACGCGCCACTGCGGGAGGAAAATAAAGAAAAAAGCAAAATATTCCCAACCAGGTAAAAAACTGTACCTTAGCCAATTGCTGCATGATCTGAGGCATTTGCCCCAAAGTTTGCCAAGATTCTCGAAAGCTGCTAACAATCCCTCCTCGATCAGCCTTTAGCTGCTTAAACTTAGCCAAATTTACGGGTGGGAATTCCGGGGTGGTCACGATTGTCCACAATACAGTACCCAAAAATAGTATCCCGCCAACATAAAAAGACACTTCTACCGTCAGAGGGATCTTACGCACCGCATTGCTAACATTACTGACGTGGAAAATATTATTCAGTATCCAAGGCAAAGCCGAGGCGGAAACCGCCCCCAACCCTAGCATAATGCTCTGCATAGCAAAACCCTTAGTTCGTTGCTCCTTAGGTAATAAGTCTCCTACAAAAGCTCGAAACGGCACCATGCTAACATTAGCACTCGTATCTAAAATCCAGAGTAACCCCGCTGCCATCCACAGGCTAGAAGAGCGAGGCATCAACACCAAGGCAATAAATGCCAAAATCGCTCCTGCTAAAAAATAAGGTCGTCTTCTACCCAAAAAGTTCCAGGTATAATCACTTAAATTACCGATGATTGGCTGTACTAATAAACCAGTCAATGGTGCGGCTAGCCAAAGAATTGGTAATCGATCAGCATCTGCTCCTAAATGCTCGAAAATAGCACTCATATTTGCCATTTGTAGACCCCAGCCAAATTGAATACCTAAAAAGCCAAAATTCATATTCCAAAGCTGGCGAAAATTGAACAAAGGCTGAGAAGTAGATTGTGGGGTGATTGACATAAAAAGAGAATTGATTGACAGTGAAGCAACTTTGAAAGCTTAGTAATAATGTAAGTTTAATGCAACTTTTAATTGCCATCGTCAGTTGTCAAGCGATCGCCCTGAATCTGAATTAGGCTAAAAATAAGACAAATTGATCGCTTTTACTAGACAGTTGTGTATTATGGGCAAATAGTTAAGCCAGAATAGCCAGAAATTTCCCAGTAAATTTTAAAACCTGAGATAAAGTCATAAGTTAGGTAAAGTTATAGCTGTCAATAAGGCGATCGCGTGAGGATTCAAAAAGATGAAGATTTTAGCACTAGCTTGGGAATTCCCACCTCGTATAGTTGGAGGAATTGCTCGCCACGTAGCGGAATTATACCCAGAAATTGTCAAACTAGGATACGAAGTTCATCTGATCACCGTCGAATTTGGTTCTGCCCCTAAATACGAAATAGTCGAAGGAATTCATCTCTATCGTTGTGCTGTTGCCCATGGCAATGATTTTTTTCATTGGGTAGCTAATATGAACCACAGTATGGGTAGCCTGGGCGGAGAACTGCTGCACAAGCATGGTGACTTTGATTTAATCCATGCTCATGATTGGCTAGTAGGAGATGCCGCGATCGCTCTTAAGCACAGCTTTAAACTGCCGATAGCAGCGACAATTCACGCCACAGAATATGGTCGCTACAACGGCATACACAACGCAAGTCAACAATACATCAATGGTAAAGAAAAATTATTAGCTCACGAAGCCTGGAGAGTAATTGTCTGTAGTCAATATATGCGCCAGGAAATTCAGCGGGTTTTTCAATCTCCCATAGACAAGATTGATGTGATCTACAACGGTATTCGCCCCGAAAAAAAACACCACAGTAATAATTTTAATCGGGCTAAATTTCGCCGTCGCTTTGCCAATGACAAAGAGAAAATTATTTACTATGTAGGGCGCATGACTTACGAAAAAGGAGTTTCGGTTTTGCTTAATGCAGCTCCCATGGTACTACAGGAAATGGGGGGTAATGTTAAATTTATTATTATTGGTGGCGGTAATACTGGTCATCTTAAACATCAAGCGAGCATTCTTGGTATTTGGCAACAATGTTACTTTACCGGCTTTATGTCCGACGCTGATTTGGATAAGTTTCAAACCATTGCCGACTGTGCAGTTTTTCCCAGCCTATACGAACCTTTTGGCATAGTTGCTTTAGAAAGCTTTGCTGCCCGTGTTCCCGTAGTTGTATCTGATACTGGAGGACTTCCTGAAGTAGTCCAGCATAACTATACAGGCATTGTAACTCGCGCCAACGACCCCTATTCTTTGACTTGGGGAATTTTGGAAGTGTTAAAAAATCCCGAACTTTCTCAACAGTTAATTGATAATGCTTATAAGTCCCTAGCAAAAAATTTTAGCTGGGATGATTTGGCTAAACAAACGATCTCCGTTTATCGTCAAATTATTTTTGAGCGATCGCGCGTTGACTGGTGATAACGAAGTTAAAAGTTAAAAGCTAAAAGCTAGCTGATTCCATACTTCATACTTGCGCTATACAACTGATTATTGATCGCTGATTGCTAATTTGGCACTAAATAAAAAAATTTGCTAAGTTATACGTAGTCGTAATGAGTATGAGTTAATCATAGAGGAATAACAAATGGTAAAAGTTGTTGGTATTTTAGGCAGTCTTCGCGCTGATTCTTATAGTGCTAAAGCACTGCAAGAAGCAATAAAACGAGTTCAAGCGCTAGGTGTAGAGGCAGAAATACTCGATCTTCGAGAAATGAAGTTGCCTTTTTGCGATGGCGGAAGTGAATATCCCGACTATCCCGATGTGGAGATATTGCGGTCAAAAGTAAAGGCTGCCGATGGTCTAATTTTGGCAACTCCCGAGTATCATGGTAGCGTAAGTGGAGTGCTAAAAAATGCTTTGGATTTAATGAGCTTTGAACATCTATCGGACAAAGTAACAGGATTGATTAGTGTTTTGGGTGGACAGTCTAACAGTAATGCGCTTAACACTATGAGGATTATCGTGCGTTGGGTACATGGGTGGGTAATTCCCGAACAAATTGCGATCGGACAAGCATGGCAAGCTTTTGACACAGAAGGAAAGTTAAAAGATGAAAAACTAGCCGAAAGATTTGATACTTTTGCTCAAAGCTTGGTCGATAATTCGGTTAAATTGAAAAAGTGAACTATCGAGAGTGCGATCGCAACTTACTGCTCTTAACGTAATAGTTACAGTTTGGATGGAGAGAAGACGAATTAAGTGCGCGTTATTATAAGTTGGAAAATGGGCGATCGCTTTACCAAAAGAAATAGCTAGTGGGGGAATAAGGTTAATGTGGTGCTGTCTAGATTACTAAATAACATCAAGAATAATTCAGGATAACATCCCACATAAGGTGAACATCCAGAAAAATTTTGGATATCATGAGCTATAGGGTGGATATCCAGAAAGTTTCCGTATAATAAATAGTTATGCCGCAACCCGATTGACACCATGGGGTTTATTAAAAATATGCAGACTAGACGAACTATCTCAACTAATCCTCTAAGCCTTACAAAGATATAGGTAAATTATGAGTAAGTCATTGAAGTACTGGTTTCCAGCTAAGAAGTATGGCTGGGGGTGGGGGTTCCCGATTGCATGGCAGGGTTGGGCTGTCACTGTTAGCTACTTTGCCGCAATCGTCGCAGGCGCTCTGTTACTTGACCCTAGGCGAAACATGATTTCATATTTGTTCCTCGTTACTGTAGCTACTGGTGGGCTTCTTTACATCTGCTGGAAAAAAGGTGAACCACCAAGTTGGCGGTGGGGCGGTAAGTGAGTTCTAACCCATCAATTTGGCAGCCAGGGCTTCGGGAACACTGATGTTAACTTGCCCTAATATTGGAACTAGGTCTTGCTGATTGAAAACTGGGATGTGGATAATAAAACGATCTGGCGGTGGCAGAAGTCTAACAATCCCGTTGCACACTGACCGTTTCAAGTCTTTTCGTTAAGCCCAAGAATTTACTAGCGGCGGGTGAACGGGAACGTTAACAATTGCTTATAAGCGAGAACCGCGATCGCCAAATTGATAATATGTTAGGTGGGTGAATATTGCCAACCTTCTTTACCCGCTAACTGTTGTAGCCTGTCCTGTAACTGCTGTAGGCAAAATAGCTAAAATCTTTGGAGCTAAAGGTTTGAGATCTGCTAGACGGTTTGATGGTGACTGTAAAACAATAACCGCAATGTTGAACTGCGGCAGGTTTTGTTGAAACGACAAGTTACGATCTACAGTAATGAATACATCAAACTCTGATTCGGCAAGAGCAAGAAGTTGTCCATTCTTAATCCCTGCCCATCCCATCTGTGAAACCGTTTTTACCTCTTGACACTCTCACCGCTGACCCTTCGGGTTCAACGGGAGATTCTTGACTCATCGGCTGCCAACTAGTTCAAACAAGCTGAGTTGCTTGAACCCCGTCGCATCGCCTCTGCAAGCATTTT